>JAFVBT010000094.1 GCA_017479785.1 Alphaproteobacteria bacterium | reverse complement strand
TATTGGAGCGGATGAGGGGAATCGAACCCCCGTTATAAGATTGGGAAGCTTCTATTCTACCATTGAATTACACCCGCATTTATGCTCTTTTTCTAATCCATAAATTCAGATTTGACAAGCATAAATTTTAAATATTCTCAGCAGTCAGCTATAAGTATTTTTCAACCGCCTCAACAACGTTCTCTGCCGTTATGCCAAAGTGCTCGTACACCTCATCGCCTTTGCCCGAAGCTCCGAATCCGTTCATCGCAATAATTTTGCCCGTCAGTCCGACATAGCGCTCCCAACCGAATGCCGAACCGGCTTCAATCGCAATGCGCGGCGCTTCGCCCAACACGGCTTGTTTATATGCCGCAGACTGCGCATCAAAAAGTTCGCAACACGGCATAGAAACAACATTAACAGCCACACCGCGCGCCGCAAGCTGTTTTTGTGCCGCAACAGCTATGGCAACTTCCGTGCCGGTGGCAATCAGGGTTGCTTTCGGAGAGCCGTTTGCCGCCGAGATAATGTAGCCGCCTTTTGCCGTCAAGTTCTCCGTGCTGTCCGTTCTTAGAGTCGGCACGCTTTGGCGCGATAATGCCAAAATGCTCGGCCTTTTCTCGCTATTAATTGCCAGTTGCCATGCCTCTGCCGGTTATACAACATCGCACGGACGGAAAGTGTTAATGTTCGGCATTGCACGATACGAAGCCAAATGCTCAATCGGTTGATGTGTCGGGCCATCTTCACCCACACCGATTGAGTCATGCGTCAAAACATAAATGACGCGTACACCCATTAATGCCGCCAAACGCATCGCCGGCCGCATATAGTCAGAAAAAACAAAAAACGTGCCGCCATACGGAATAACACCGCCGTGCAGTGCCAAGCCGTTCATAATTGCCCCCATTGCATGTTCCCTGATGCCATACATAATGTTGTTGCCGTTATAGTCGGCGGATGTAATGGTTTTCATGCCGCTCACAAACGTTAAATTAGATGCCGCCAAATCAGCAGAACCCCCAATCATTTGCGGAATGTTTGAAACAATTTTTTCTAAGCACATCTGCGAAGCTTTGCGGGTGGCAACCTTGGTTTGCTCATTTATGGTTTGAATTTTTAATTCGTTTAACTCTTTATCCCAATTTTGCGGCAATTCATTGTTGATATAAGCCGTAAATTCAGAATTTTTTGCTGCCTTTTCTTCCCATTCATTGTATTTTGCCGCAGATTTTTGACCGGCGGCGCGCCATGTTGCAATTGTTTCATCCGGAACAACAAATGGTTCGCATTCCCAGCCTAATTGCTTTTTCATTAAAGCCAATTCTTCCGCACCCAGCGGTGAACCGTGAATTTTAGATGTGCCCTGTTTGTTCGGTGCCCCGAACCCGATGGTGGTTTTGCAGGCAATCAATGTCGGTTTGTCGGATTGTTGCGCTTGTTCAATGGCGGCGGAAATTTCATCATAATTATGTCCGTTAATGCTTATCACATTCCAACCGACAGCTTTAAAACGCTCAGCTTGATTAGTGCCGTTTGACTTATCTACCGTGCCGTCAATTGTGATATTGTTATTGTCCCACAGCACAATGAGCTTGTTTAATTTCCATAAACCGGCAAGCGAAATTGCCTCTTCCGAAATGCCTTCCATTAAGCAACCGTCACCACAGATGACGTAGGTGTAGTGATTGCATAAATCATCGCCGAATTTGGCATTAATCACACGCTCCGCCAAAGCCATGCCGACAGCAGAGGATATACCCTGTCCGAGCGGACCGGTTGTCATATCAATGCCGACCAAGTGCCCATATTCCGGATGTCCGGCGGTTTTTGAGCCTAATTGGCGGAAATTTTTGATGTCTTCCAGAGAAATATCAGGATAACCCAACAAATAAAACAGAGAATATAAAAGCATTGAGCCGTGACCGGCCGATAATACAAAGCGATCACGGTCAAACCAACGTGGTTGGTCCGGATTAATGTTTAAATATTTGCCGAACAAAACTGCGGCAACATCAGCCATGCCGAGCGGCATTCCCGGATGGCCGGAATTGGCTTTTTCAATGGCTTCGGCACTCAAAAAACGAATGGCATTAGCCATTTGCTGCAGTTTCTTGTTGTTTAAACTCATGGTATTCTCCTTTAATTTTTTTCAAATAATGCTGTCAGCTCAAAATGGTTGGCATATACAAACTGGTCCGTCATAGTTACGTTTTGCAGCCTATAACCGCCGGCAATTAAAGTATTTGCATCGTTTATAAATGTATGCGGATTACAGGAAATCGCAATCACTTTTTGCGGCTTATCCGCCGGATTCATTGCCGCAATTTGTGCTACTTGCGCACTTGCACCGGCACGCGGCGGATCAAACAATATAATATCAAATTCTTTTAATTCTTCGCTGTCAAAAGGATATTTAAATAAATTTTTTTGCACGATTTTGATGTTCGGCAAGGTTAAAGCATTTACGGTTTTTCTGAAAGAATCCAATAAATCAGGTGCCGAATCGGCGGCGGTGATTTTGTTTTTAATATTTTGTGCCAACGGATAAGAAAATGTGCCGATACCGCAGAATAAGTCGGCAATTTTACCTGAAGAATTACCGATATAGCGCATTACGCTGTCTGTTAAAGCTTGCTGACCGGCAACGGATGCCTGCAAAAACGTGCCGGCCGGAATAAATACATTCAAACCATTGATATTGACAACCGGTTTTGTTTTTTCAACAATGGTTTCCGGTTTGTTATTTTGAACTTTCACCGAAAAACGAATCGCTGCGGCATTGTTTCGCATAAAATCGCTGATAAGTAAGCGGTGTTCCAAAGATATGTTTGTTGAAATTTCAAGAAGAATATCCACACCGTTGGCGGCTTCAATGAGCCAGATGTCTCCTTGCACAATGCTTGAAGTTTGCAGTTTGTTTTTAATTTTTACGGTTGTTTTGATACGGCAAAACTCAGCTAAAAATTTTCGGATATCGGGCAAAATATTATTCAAATTTTCAGTCAGTGAAAGGCATTTTTCTATATCTGTAATTTCATGACTTTGGGCGACGTTAAAGCCTAAAACCAAATTGCCTTTTTTGTATGAAAATGCCATTTCGGCGCGGCGTCTGTTACCGTCGGCAATGAAAATCGGTTGGCTTATTTTTATATTTTGCTGACTTATATGCGAGAGAATTCTGTTAAAATTTTCAATTTTGTGCGCACGATATTTTTCGCTATCCAAAAATCTTAACGGACAGCCGCCGCATATTTCCTGATAAGGGCAAGTTTGCATTTTTCTACCTATAAAATTTTGTTTTCATAACTGTCCAACAAAGATATTTCTTCGTTTTCTTCATTTTGAAATACCGGATGAATATCGCGATTTTTCGGCGTATTTTTCTTAGCCATGTTTTTAACCGCTTCTTCATCATATACGGCAATTCTATTGCGCCCGCTGTTTTTAGCCAAATACATGGCATCATCAACTTGGCGCAATAAAACTTCCAAACTGGCTGTTTTTTCGGAAGAAACAACACCGATGCTGACGGTAAACTTTATGCTGTTGCCGTTGTCATCGGGAACAGACGAATCGTCAATAACCGACCGCAGCCTTTCGGCAACAGAGGCTGCTGCCTGAGTGTCCGCATTGTTCAAATATATGACAAATTCTTCACCGCCGAATCGGGAGACAATGTCTTCTTCACGCAGGGAATTTCGGCACAAATCGGCCAAATGGATTAAAACGCGGTCACCGCTTTTATGCCCGTATGTGTCGTTAATATTTTTGAATTTATCGGCATCCAGCAACAATAAACCGAAGTTTTGTTGTTTGCGAATACAATCATTGATTTTCTCCGGTACCGTTTTTTCAAAATAGCGGCGATTCCATGCCTTGGTTAAGGGATCTTTATCAACTTGATTTTGCATTTTATCTTCGCGTTCGTGGCGCAAAGTTATATCTTGAAATGCCATGTATAAAACCATTTCGTTGTTGTATTCTATAGGTTTTGCCGATACGGAAAGCCAGAATGGTGTGGCATTGACAAGATTACATACCATCAAATCAAAATCTTCAACTTCATGCTTTTTTTCCAATATATTAAAAAATTCGTTACGATTCTTTTCATCTACAAAAAAATCACTGATTTTGTAATAAGCCAGTTCTTTTTTGGTAATCCCGAATATTTGACCGGCCTTGTTATTTATCAATATCGGTTTGTTATCCGTTAGGCGTGAAATAACAATCGGGAATGGAGATAAATCTATCATCGTATTTGTTTGGATATTGAGTTTATCTATTGTGTTCCAGCTTTTTTGCAACTCGGATTGATAAATATTGAATCTTAAGAAAATAACGGCAGCGACAAACACATATATCCATAATTTGTTGAATAAATTTAAATTCAGCCATCCGTATTTTACGAAACACGCAGATACAATCAATTTTCCGAGAAGAATAAGAACGGAAAAGCACACTAAAACACTTCCGGTTGAACGATTATTGTTGAAATGAAACAAGCTGCTGATAAACAATAAACTTATGCCGAGGAGAGTAAAAATCGGGCTGATGTGGTAGCCGCGTCCGCTGTCATAATCCAAAAAAGAAAAATAAACACAAGCCGTTAATCCGAACGATACATAAAGTGTAAGCATCTCTTTGTTTGCCGAAGTGTTACCGTACAGTTCGGCCGCCGCATTAATCCATATTGCGGATGTTAATAACGACAGTAGCATAATTACAAACGTAACAAAATTAAAATTCAGACCGATTTTATAAAGTAAATGTTCGTGTGCGGATAAGTACGTTAAAAGTATAAGCATTAAACCGCCCGTTTGGAAGAACAACAAGCCGCGGTAATACTTATAATCTCTGATTAAAAAAACGGCGGCAATACCCAAAAACAGAGATAAGAAGCCGAACAATACATTATAATCCGAATAAAAAATGTTTGCATTTAACATTATTGCACCATATATTAATTACGGTTTCATTTTATACCGAAATAATATAAAAACAAATATTATTTAAAAAAAATAGTGAAAAAAAATTTTTATGGTATAAACTGGAACAAACAGATTATTTTGGGGATTGAAAAATGGTATATAAAGTTCCGGATCATTACAGCTATAAATTCAAGTTTGATATTGATAAACTTCCGGCTGTGCAGAAAGATAAAATTTCGTACGGTCTCACGATTTGGGGATTGATTTTCGGATTGCTGTTCGTTTTTATCGGCGGCTATGAAATTTTTGCTTATTTCTTTATCGGTGGCGGCGAGGAACAATACGATTTTAATTTGCCGGCTCAGATGTCTTCGGCGGACATTGCTTTCAGGCGTTATTCTTTTGATACGTTTCTGGTAGTGTTCGGATTGCTGATTATCGGATTGGCGGTTGCCGGTATGTTGCGGTATAAAAAAGTCTTTTTTGACGGTGATAAAATTACAATAACACACAAACCGTTGTTCGGACCGGTTATGAAAGAAACGGAAGATTTGTATAATTATTTGGGTGTTTTGCTGAAGGTGGAATACTATCAACTGGGTATGATAAATCGCAATCGCTATATAATTGAACTCTATCACAAAGAAAAAAATAAAAGAGTCCCGCTTTATATTTCCACCAGCGGAAATAATATACGCGAAATTTGGGAAAGCTATGCGGCAAAACTTAAAATGCCGGCGCTGTTTATGACCGATCACGGTTTGGTTTCTCGGCATCATCATGAACTTGATAAAACTTTGAAAGATATGTCAAAGCGTTGGCATTTAAATGCACTGTATCGCGAAGAAGAGCATATTCCGACTTCAGTCAAATATTATCCGAAACCGGATAAGGTTATTTTGAAAGAAAGACGTTTGTTTTTTGATATATATACCGTTTTGGCTTTTTTGGGCGTTTTGATTTTGGGCACGCTCGCGGTGTATGCTGCCTGTAATTACCGAGTGATTTTATCATATATAAGCTTAACTTGGTTTGTTTCGGTGTTTGCCGCTTGTATGCTGGTGATTTTTGTATCATTGATTATTATTTTCAGTAAAGACGTTCTGATTATAAATAAAGAGGAAGTTATTCTCGGACATAACATATCATTTTTGAGGCTGGATGCCGAATTTATGAAAAAGAATGAGATTGAAGCGGTAGATATCGGGCATAATCCGATTACCGACAGGTATTATTTATCCTTAATTTCACATGATAAACACATGGTTTTCGGCAAAAATATGCCAATAGACGATTTACGTTGGATACGCGGTTTGGTTATTCGGGAAATTGTGAAATAAGAGGGTTAAAAATTTATTTGCTTTATAGCTTTTTTTTTGCTATGGGTTGTGTAACGTAATTAAAATAAAAAGGAAGAGTACAATGGCTAAGAATGTAAAAAAAGATACCAAGAGCGCAACAGTGAAAACAGATAAGAAAAGTTCAACAGTCGCACGGACAAAGCGTGTTGCGCGTGATACATCAAATATAAATCCGGAATATACCGATGCCTTTATTCAGGAAGTTGATGAAGATGTACATAACGAGAATCTGAAAATCTGGTGGAATAGGTATGGGGCTTTTGTGATTCTGTTTGTTGTGTTGGCTGTAACGGCAACGGTTTCTTTTGATAAAATCAGAAGTTGGAAAATTGCGCAGAATCAAAGAATGACGGAAGAATATATGGTGGCGGCGCAAGTTCGTGATAATGCCGAAGAAACGCTCGGTGCGTTGCAAAAGGTTTCTAAAGATAACAAAGGCATATTCAGTGATTTTGCACGTTTGCAGATTGCCAATGTTCTTTTACAACAGGAAAAAACAGATGAGGCGTTGGAAACATTACAGCAATTGGTTGACGATAAACAAGCCAATTCAGAAGTTCAGCATATTGCTTTGATAAAAATTGCAACTTACAAAGTGGATACGGCTACCAAAGAAGAAATGGAAAAATTGCTTGAGCCTGTGTTGACCGAAAACAATTCATGGCGTCCGTTAGCGCAAGATTTGCTGGCAATGTCTGCCGTTAAAAATGGTGATTTGGAAACAGCAAAATCCATATATGAGGGAATTTTGCAAATTAAAGATTTGCCGGAAAATTTCCGCGTTAAAATTCAAGATATGCTCTCTTCTTTGAACGAGATGTAATTTCATATAACAGATGAGGTAAATATGTATAAACATAAATTATCGTTACTTTTGTGCGGACTTTTGTGTTCAACAACATTGTTATCGGCTTGTTCGGGAGATAAGGTTCTGCCGAAGGGGACGCGAGTTTCCGTGTTGGATCAGGCAACAAGTATTAAACCTGATGTGGCAAAAAGTGCCGATAAAATACAAATTGCGGGGGAAACGTCTAATACTACATGGCTGCAAACGGATATGAATGCACAACATGTAATGCCGAATGCTAAGACCGGTCTTGATTTCGTCAGACAGTGGAAAGCTGATTTTGGTCAAGGGCGTTCTAAACGCGAGTTTTTGATTTCTAAACCGCTTATTAAAGATAATGTTGTTTATACATTGGATGCAGATGCCGAGCTGCGTGCTTTCAGCATTAAAGATGGTGAAAAGCTGTGGGGCGTTGAATTGATGTCCAGTAATCGTCGGGTTAGTGATACGGCGATTAAAGGTGCGGGTTTAGCGGCAGACGGAAATGAAATTTATGTGACAACCGGTTTCGGTGTTGTGGTTGCGGTTAATGCCAAGGACGGCAGTAAACTTTGGGAACAAGATATTCACGCGCCTTTAAGAATTGCTCCGACGGTTGCCGGCAACAAAGTGTTTGTTCAAAGCGTGGATAATAAATTTTTTGCGCTTGATAAATCAACCGGTGAAATTTTGTGGGACTATGATATTGCTATGGAGGAAACCACAATGGTCGGCGGAGCCGTTGCGGCATACAGTCCGAAAGCGGATGTTGTCATTACCGGATTTTCAAATGGTGAAATTCAGGCATTCGGCGCAGCATACGGTTCTCCTTTGTGGTCTGATTTTCTGGTAGCGAATCGTCAGGCTTATTCTTCTACCTTTTTACATACAATTAAGGCAGCACCGGTTATAGATGAGCAGACGGTATATGTGTTGGGCAGCGGTGATGTTTTGGCTGCACTGGATCTTTTCAGCGGCATGCGCAGATGGGAAAAAGAAATCGGCGGTCAGCAAACACCTTTTGTTTCAGGTAACACACTGTTTATTGTCAGCAATAATAATGAGCTGATTGCTCTTGACAAGATGAACGGCAATGTCTTGTGGTCAAAGGCGATAGATTTGAAGGGAAAAGCTTCGGAAGTTATGGCTTATGCGCCGGTTATCTTAAACAGTCGGGTTGTGGTTGCTTTATCTAACGGAATTGTGCATACGTTTGATCCGAAAACGGGCAATTTGTTAAACACGGTTGATTTGGATGAAAAACTCAATTCAGCTCCGATTGCGGCTGACGGCTACATCATATTTACCACGGCAAATGCCAAACTTTTAGCCTATAAGTAGGAGATAAAATGCTCACTGTTGCGGTTATCGGTCGGCCGAATGTCGGAAAATCTACGCTTTTTAATCGTTTGGTCGGTAAGAAGTTGGCGATTGTACACGATCAGCCGGGGGTAACGCGTGATCGCAAAATGGCGCCGGCAAAATTTAATGATTTAGATTTGCAACTTATAGATACAGCCGGTTACGAATATTCCAAAGAAGATAATATGGAAAGCCGAATGTGGGCGCAAACGCAAATGGCTATTGCCGATGCGGATGTTTGCTTGTTTCTGTTTGATGCGCGTGCCGGTGTACAGCCCTATGATGAGTTATTTGCTGATTTGGTGCGTCGTACCGAAAAACCGATTATTCTTTTGGCCAATAAATGCGAAGGGGCAAAATTAGAAAACGGCATATATGAAGCGTATAAATTGGGGCTTGGTGATCCGATAGTTTTTTCTGCCGAGCATGGTATAGGGTTCACGGATTTATATTTGGAACTGCTGAAAATTCAACAAGAAAAAGATAAAAAAGAGGAAGAGAAAGTCAGAGAAGAAATTGTCGGTGAAATTCCGGAAGATTTTGAGCCGATTAAAGACGGAAAACCGATACAAGTTGCTTTTGTCGGCAGACCGAATGTCGGAAAATCCACACTGGTGAACGCACTTCTCGGTGATGAGCGAATGCTGACCGGACCGGAAGCGGGCATGACACGTGATGCAATTACGACCGAATGGCAGTGGAAAGGCCATAAATTTAATTTGGTGGATACGGCCGGTTTGCGCCGACAGGCAAAGGTTGTAAACTCGCTTGAAAAAATGTCGGTTGAAAGCACAATGTATGCGGCTAATATGGCACAAGTTGTTGTTTTGGTTTTGGATGCCGATGCGGTTTTGGATAAGCAGGATTTAACCATTGCTCGTAAAATAATTGATGAGGGCAGGGCTTTGGTGATTGCCGTCAATAAATGGGATATTGCGAACAAACAAGAGGCGTTGGACAGGCTCAATTATAAACTGGAAACATCTTTGACTCAGGTTTCCGGTGTGCCGACAGTGACAATATCAGCCTTAAAAAAGCAGGGCTTGGATAAATTGATGAGTGCTATTTTGAAAGTTTATGAATGTTGGAATGTACGTATTCCGACTGCACCGTTGAACAATTGGTTTGCTGAAGTGCAAGAACAGAATCCGGCTCCTCTTGGAAAAAATAAGCGTCGGATAAAGTTGAAATATGTCACTCAGGCAAAAACGCGTCCGCCGTCATTTTTTATTTTTTCAAGCAATCCGGAAGGGTTGCCTGAATCATATCTTCGTTATTTGACGAACAGTCTTCGTGAAACATTCAATATGCGCGGAATACCGATTCGCATTACGGTACGCAAGGCTGACAATCCGTATGCGGATAAAAAGAAAAACAAAAAGCCTTCGGAATAACCGAAGGCTTTTGAAATTATACAGATTATTCTTTGATGTTGCGAACGTAATTATCCAGTTTGTGCCCGAATCCGTAATTAATGGCATATACGATTATGCCAGCGCAAACAGCCGCAAAAAGAACTCTCAGAAAATGTTTGAAAGAACTTTGTATTGTGGCCACCCAATCCACTTTTGTTGAATTAGGATGGTAAACATGCTTAAAAAGCAGTGCATATAATAAAGCAATTGCAAAAACCGCACCGTATAAATAAGGTGATGCAACGAGCTGATGAACATTTTCCGTCGGATATGTAAGCATAACAAATAACCCGCCGCCGAAACCGATGAAAGCCATCGGGTCAAGGATGATGTTACGAAAAATAAATCTGATAAAACCGCTAATCATTTATGTTTCCTTTCATATTTAAGAATATTTACTAATACAATTTAAAAGTTTGTCAATGTTCTGTTGCGCCAAATCGGCATTTTCATCTTCAACCTTAAGACGAATAACCGGTTCCGTACCGGATTTGCGTACCAAGACAACACCATGTCCTTCAAGTTGTTGTTTTATTTCCGTAATGCAATTTTGCACTTCTTCATTTTCCAAGATACGTGAAATAATATCTTTATCGGCAAAGCGTAAATTTTTTGAGCAACTTGGGAAAGGCGTGAAGACAGGAAAGATTTGGCTTACTTTTTTTCCGGTTTCTTTAATACCTAAACAAACAACTATTGCCGTTAAAAGAGCATCACCCGTGCGTGAATAATCGCTTAAAACCATGTGTCCGGATTCTTCACCGCCGAGATTGCTGCCGGTTTGGCGCATTTTCTCTATAACGTAGCGTTCACCGACTGCTGAAGTTTGGTAATCTATACCAAGTGAACGAATATATTTACCTAAGCCTAAGTTTGAATAAATTGTAGCAACAACGGTGTTTCCTTTAAGCAGATTGTGCCGCTTAAAATAAGATGCTAAATAAGCAATAATTTGGTCTCCGTCCAAACGATTTCCGTTTTCATCACAAATTATGATACGATCACCGTCGCCGTCAACGGCAATGCCTAAATCATAATGATTTTCAATAACGGTTTTGCACAAATTTTCGGTATGCTGTGAACCGCAATTTTGATTAATATTAAATCCGTTCGGGGAATCTGCCAAACTGATGATATTTGCACCGAGAAATTGAAATATTTTCGGTAAAATTGCTGACATTGCGCCGTTTGCAGCGTCAACAACAATATTCATACCTGTAAGAGCATCGGACGAAGCTAAATTTTGCACTGTTTGTAAATAATTCTCAAATCCCGCTTCAACAGGGATTATTTTGCCGATTTTATTTTCATCACATTGGAATTCATAATCGCGAACAGACATTTTTTCTTCAAGTGTTGCGGTTTGAGAATCTGAAAATTTATCGCCGTCTGCAGTGATTAATTTTAATCCGTTATCATGATAAGGATTGTGCGAGGCCGTGATCATAATTCCCATATCTACATTAAGCGTCGGCATTAATGTTGTACACAGAGGAGTCGGAATAATACCTAAATCCAAAACATTTATGCCTTTTGCCGTAAAACCGGCACACAGGGCGCTGAACAACATATCACCGGATATGCGCGGATCGCGTGCAATTGCTACTTTGTGTTGTTGCGTGCAAAATGCATCACTTAAGATTGACGCAAGTTTTAAACAGAAATTTGCGGTGAGCGGATATTGGTTGGCAATACCCCGAATACCATCCGTTCCGAAAAGCTTTTCACTCATATCTGCATCCTTTTAAATAAAAAAGCCGCTTTTGACAGCGGCTTAATTTTGCATTTATGCTCATTAAAATACGTAACGAACGCCGCCGTAAATTTCGTGAGCTTTAATTTTATCAATGTGACGCAAAGAGCCCATATCATAATAACGATAACCTGCATCAACATTAAAGCGATTTGTTACTTTAACACTGGCACCGCCGCCAACGGACCAAGTTAAACGCGTTGGCGAATAGTTACCATCATTGGTCAGAACGGTTTTTTGACCAAATGGGCTTGTCATAACTTCGGAATATTTCATCTTCGTAAAACCGATACCGGCTCCAATGTACGGTGTGAACCAAGAATACGGTGCTAAATCAATATACCCGTTCAACATATAAGAATATGTTTTAAAGTTTACTTTACTCGTAACACCATCGGAACGGTATGAATGTTTATTTCTGTCACGCCATACATATTCCAATTCCACACGGAAGTAGTCATAACGATAACCAAGGGCACCGCTTAACATTAATTTATTTTTATCTATACCGGAATCATCGCCTGAAGCATCATCTTTATAGTGAACGACACCGCCGCGGACACCGAGATACATACCATTACAATCCGCCAATGCGGTATGGGCAATACTCATACCTAACACCAAAGCAGAAGTTGCTAACAACAATTTTTTCATTTGAGTACTCCTTTCTAAACAGTTGTTATACCCGTTTTTTAGCAGAAAAAGCTTAATATTTAATTAAAAGCTGTGAAAATGCTTAAAAAGCATTGATTTTCTGCAAAATACGAGTTAATTTTCTATTGAAGGCAGTCGGATAGCTGCGTCTTGGAAGGGAAAATCCGAAGATGAGGAAAGTCCGGGCTTCACGGAAACAAGATACCAGATAACGTCTGGCTGGAGAAATCCACGGGAAAGTGCCGCAGAAAATTACCGCCGAAATTTTTTTCGGTAAGGTTGAAAAGGCGAGGTAAGAGCTCACCGCGTGAACAGTAATGTTGACGGCATAGGTAAACCCTATCTGATGTAAGACCAAATGAGGAGGCTTTAGTTTAATACTGAATGCAAGGAGAGTTTCCGCTCCGCTCCAGAGGTAGGTCGCACCAGCCGGATGGCGACATTCGGCGCAGATGAATAGCTATCGCACAAATCTTTGCCTTAAAGGTAAAGCAAATAAGTGTACAGAACTCGGCTTACAGATTGCCTTCAAAAGTTTTAATAAGGAGCAAATTCGTGCAAAAAACTTTAAAAAACAGTGTTGAAATCAGCGGAATCGGTTTGCACAGCGGTTGTGAAAGCCGGCTTGTGTTACATCCGGCAGAAGAAAACAGCGGTATTACATTTGTTCGTTCCGACATAAAAAATGCTAAGGATTTGCCGGCGCTTTACTCAAATGTTGCAGATACCAGAAATTGTACTTGTCTGGCAGATGCTTCGGGCAATATTGTCAGCACAATAGAGCACATTATGGCAACATTATATGCTTTGGATATAGATAATGTTCGCATAGAAGTTAATAATCCGGAGGTTCCGATTATGGACGGCAGTGCGCTTGCTTTTTGGAATATTCTTAAAAAGCAACCGCTTGAAGAACAGAATGCAAAACGAAAACTTTTAAAAATTAAGAAATCTGTGCGCTTTGAAGATGAAAAAGGCAATTATATCAACTTGCAACCCGCTGATAAATTGAGCGTTCATTTTGTGATAGATTTTCCTTCAAAAATAGTCGGGCATCAGGAATTTGATGCCGATATAACCAAGGATAATTTTGTAAATAGGCTTGCTCCGGCCAGAACTTTTTGTGAGAAATATCAGATTGATTATCTTCGCTCTGTCGGTTTAATTAAAGGGGGAAGTTTGGATAATGCCGTTGTTTTGGATGGTGAAACAATACTTAATGTAGGCGGTTTCAGAGTTTTAAATGAATGTGTTAATCATAAAACATTGGATTGTGTCGGCGATATGTTTACATCCGGTTATCGTATGTTGGCAAAAATAGATGCTTTCCATACCGGTCATTTCCATAATAATGAAGTTTTGAAACGGTTGTTTGCCGATAAAGATAATTATGAAATAGTAGAGGAATAGAAAATGAAAAATAAATTCGGTTTTTTATGTGTACTTTTGCTTTTAACGGCCTGTGCGTCAAGTGATAATATGGCAGATGCACCGGCAGAAGATTTGTATAACCAGGCTTTTGAAGATTTGCAAGCAACACGTTATAAAAAGGCTGCCGAAGGTTTTGAACGGGTAGAAACAGAGCATCCTTATTCCAAGTGGGCCGTTAAATCTAAGTTGATGGAAGCGTATGCCTATTATAAAGATGAGAAATATGATGATGCAATTTTGGTATTGGATCGTTTCTTGAAATATCATCCGGGGAATCAGTATGCCGATTACGCATATTATATGAAAGGTATTTGCTATTATGATCAAATTGCGGCTGCCGACAAAGATCAAGGTAATACGACCAATGCCGAAGCTGTTTTTCGCCGCTTGATCGCATTGTATCCGGACAGCAAATATGCCGAAGACGCGCGCAATAAAATTAAATTGACGGAGGACTATCGCGCCGGTCAGGAAATGGTTGTCGGTCGCTTTTACTTAACAGAAGGAAATTATCTTTCTGCTTTGAACAGATTTAATGTTGTTTTGGAAGAATATCAAACGACAATTCAAATTGAAGAAGCTTTGTATCGTGAAGTTGAAATTTATGCCATTCTGGGCTTAAATAAGTATGCCGACGGTTACTATAAAATTTTGAAAGAAAATTACCCGAACGGAGAATGGACAGCTAAGGCCGGTAAGATAATGCAAAAAATCGGTACGGAAAGCTCTAAAAACTCAACAGGAATTGCCGAATTAATTAATAATAAATCCGTAACAGAGAATAAAACGACAACCGAAGAAACAAAAAAAGAAAGTAAAAGCTGGTTTGGTTGGCTTGGTTTCGGCAACAGTGACGATAAAGATGCCGAGAAAACCATTACTGAGAATAAAACGATTGTTGAAGAAGAAAAGAAAGAAAACCAGACTTTGTGGAGTAAGCTGGGTTTCGGTGGAAGTGATGATAATACGGTTGAAACAACCGGTAGAAAGACAATTGAAGATGAAAAGGTTTCTGCAGAAAAGGAAGTTGCAAACAGCGTGACACCTACCGTTAAAAATGATGTCGGAGACATTATCTCTGCGGAGAAGAAAGGCGTAAAATAATGTTGAAATCTTTATCAATTAGAAATGTTGTTTTGATTGATAAATTGGATTTGGATTTACAAAGCGGTTTTACCGTTTTCAGCGGAGAAACAGGTGCCGGTAAGTCTATTTTGCTCGGTTCGGTCGGGTTACTTTTGGGACAGCGTGCGGAAGTGTCAATGATTCGTTCAGGATGCGAAAAATTGGTTGTCAGCGGCGACTTTTCAATTCCCGATAAAAACGATGATTTGGCGAAGTTGTTGCATGAGCATGATATAGAATTTGAGCATGATATTGTTATTTCACGCTCACTTGCGCAAGACGGCCGCAGCAAAATTTTCATAAATGACCAACCTGTAACACAAAAATTTTTGAAAGAAGTCGGTGCATTTTTGGTAGAAATACACGGGCAGTTTGATAATCAGGGATTACTTGATTCAGCAACGCATATGCGCCTGTTGGACAGCTACGGAGATTATTCTGATGCCCTAAATGCCATGCATGAAGCGAATCGGATATACAAAAATGCAAAAGCGACACGCGAATCGGCTGAAAGTATGATTGCCGCCGCTCAGGCAGAGGAAGAAAATTTGCGCCATTGGGTTAATGAGTTTGCGCAAATTAAGCCGCAAAAAGACGAGGCTGCGCTTTTGGAAGAAAAACGTCAGGAAATGATGAATGCCGAAAAGATTGCGGAAAATTTGAATATTGCCGTTGGTGCACTTAACGGTTCACATTCAAATGTGCGTGATGTTTTGCGTCAGGCTCAGGCCGCGTTGGCGCGTGCCAATGCTTTAACACACGAAAAATTTTCCACAATATATGAAATATTGGATACGGCATTGATTAATGTTGAAGAAGCCGGTGAAGAAATTGAGCAGGCCTTACATGAAATTTCATTAAATCAAAATGAAATAAACAATGTTGAAGAGCGTTTGTTCTGTCTTAAAGATTTGGCGCGTAAACACCATACAACTGTTGAAGAATTGCCGGCAGTGTGGACAGATATGGAAAATAAATTGGCAAATTTAGAGCAGGGAGAAAATAATTTATTTGAGCTCAAAAGAGCGGAAAAACAGGCCTATGATACTTATATTCACAAGGCAAAAGTTGTTCATGAAGAACGCTTGGCCGCGGCAACAAAACTTGATGCGGCCATAATGAAAGAGTTACCGGCACTGAAAATGGAAAAAGCGCGTTTTATGACAAGAATCACGGAAAAAACTCCTGATTGTTGGAATGAGGACGGCATGGACGATGTTCGGTTTTTGGCGGCAACGAATCCGGGAGCTGAGGCCGGTGCACTTAATAAAATTGCTTCCGGCGGTGAGTTGGCGCGTTTTATGTTGGCATTGAAAGTTAATTTGGCGCAAACAGCCTCAGCAGATACATTGATTTTTGATGAAGTTGATACCGGTGTCGGCGGTGCAACGGCACAGGCTGTCGGTGAAAGGTTGGCAAAACTCGGCGAAAATTTGCAGGTTTTTGTGGTGACTCATTCTCCACAAGTTGCCGCGTGCGGCAGACAGCATTTTAAAGTGGAGAAAATTTGTTGTGATGATGTAACAACCACACATCTGCGTGCTTTGAATTCTTTTGAAAAACGTGAAGAAGTGGCACGGATGTTATCCGGTGAACATATTACCGAAGAAGCCCGAGCGGCAGCACAAGTTTTAATCGGAGGGTAAATGCCAAATATTAAGCATGGTATAGAGGTTATTCAAAAAAATGTGAAGATT
>JAFVBT010000093.1 GCA_017479785.1 Alphaproteobacteria bacterium | reverse complement strand
GACAGTCAAGAAATGACATGATCGTAAAGATCCGTACTGTGGATGAAGAAAAAAATACGGATGCTATTGTTGTTTTAACGGGCGGTCGCAATCGCATCACCGAAGGGATTAATCTTTTAAATCAAAAACGTGCACCGATTTTGTTTATTTCCGGTGTTTCTCAAGATGTAAAAATCGGGGAGTTAGAAAAAAGATTAAGTGTATATGCCGATGACGAAAGCCGGATAGTTCTAGGGTATAAAGCAACAAATACCATTGAAAATGCTTCGGAAGTATCCGACTGGATTAAACAAAATGACATTAAATCCGTAAGACTTGTTACATCAAATTATCATATTCCGAGAAGTATTGCAGAGTTGGAAACTTATCATTTACCTATACAAATTATTATCCATCCGGTTTATTCAAAATACGTTAAAAAAGAGTGGTGGAAACATTGGGGATCTTTTAAGCTGATTGCAACCGAATACAATAAATTTTTGTTTGTTACGGTTCGCAATTTATTTCATTAACGTGGGAGAACTAATATGCTGATCATTCGTTCACTTTTAACAAATATTTTCTTTTTCGGTACGTTGGGTATCGGTTGTGTTGTCCAACTGATTATCGCTTTGCTTCCGCAAAAAGCTTCTATATACTACTGGGATAAAATTGTGATGCCGGTTGCCTTGTTCTGGGTACATTTTTATGCCGGTCTGAAATTTGAAGTACGCGGTAAGGAAAATATTGTAAATAAGAATGTTTTATATGCTTGCAAACATGAATCGGCTTTAGAAACATATTCATTTACGCAATTTGTGCCGACAACGGCATATATTTTGAAAAAAGAACTTATATTTATGCCGTTTTTCGGTTGGGCTCAATATTTTTACGGCATGATACCGGTTAATCGCAAAGGCGGTGCAAGTGCTATGAAACACATGTTATCGGAAGTTAAAAAAAGAACAGATAAAGAACGTCCGGTCATTATTTTTCCGGAAGGAACACGATGCAAACCTGGAACAACAAAAGGGTATAAATCCGGAATCATGTTTTTGGCTGAAAATCTGGATTTACCGGTTGTGCCGGTAGCCTTGAATACCGGCTTGTTTTGGGCAAAAAATTCTTTCTTGCGCTATCCCGGAACGGCTGTTTTTGAGTTTTTGCCGGCCATAAGTGCTAAAGGCAAAACAAAAGAAGAATTTATGAA
The DNA here is from genome assembly GCA_017479785.1 of Alphaproteobacteria bacterium. Lineage (GTDB taxonomy): Bacteria > Pseudomonadota > Alphaproteobacteria > RF32 > CAG-239 > RUG410. The sequence continues at coordinate 2,726 of JAFVBT010000093.1, read as the reverse complement.
CGAATTGCAAAATGCCATTGAAACGAAATGTGCCGAACTTAATAAAGAAACAGTGGAAAAATATCCTTATGTAAAGCGTTTTCTGGTTGAATCGGTAAAGGAATAGGTATGTACGAAAAAATAAAGAAATTGCTCAAATCTTTCTGCACGATTTTGGGTGCACTTGTACTGATCAGCGGGATTTTTTCTTGCATTTTGAATTACTATCGTGCCAAAAACGTTTATATTCCGGAACATACCATGTTGGTTGTAAATTTTGATGATCCAGTCACGGAAACCGGTGAAAGTAGTCTTTTAGATGAGATTATGCAAACAAATTCACTGAATTTTGTAAAATTATTGCAAGCAATAGAATTTGCGGCTCATGATAAAAATATTGACGGTTTGGTTGCCAGAATAAATACAACTAATTTGGATATGGCACAAGTTCAGGAAATAGCCGGGGGTGTTGAAAAATTAAAAAAATCAGGAAAAAGAACAATTGTTCATTCGCGCGGGTTCGGACCATTAGGGCAGGGAAACCGAGAATATTATCTGGCCTCGTTTTTTGATAAAATATATATGCAACCGCATACCAATATCGGTTTAACCGGTATAAATATTGAAGTACCTTTCGCGCGTTCGGTACTGGATAAAATTGGTGTATATCCGGAATTTTATGCCCGTTATGAGTATAAAAATGCCATGGTATCTTTGACTGATAAGAATATGCCGGCAACATATCGCGAAAATATGCAGGCTCTTATCAAAAGTTTAATAGAAACATTACAAAACGATATTGAAAAAAACAGATTGCTAACCGAAAAATTTACCGATATAATCAATCAGGCACCTTTAACCGCCGAACAAGGCAAAAAAATAAATTTGATTGATGATATTCTGTATTTATCGGAAGTTGAAGATATTTTGAAAAATGAAGGTGTGGAAAATTTTGCGGATATCCGCGAATATGCCGAATTGATTCAACCGAATACAGGTAATTTGCCGCAAATAGCCGTTTTGAATATTAACGGAATTATCAATGATGGTGAAAACGCAACGGATATAGACGGTGAATTAGTGGTTGGCAGTGACAGTATTTTGGCAGATATTGCCGCTATTGAAGAGTTGGATGACTTAAAAGCCGTGGTTGTGCGAATTAACAGTCCCGGAGGCAGCTATAATGCGGCTGACGAAATTTATTTTGCATTAAAAAAACTGAAAAACGATAAAAAAATCCCGATTATAATTTCGCAAGGCGGATACGCAGCATCCGGAGGTTATTTCATTTCTCTTGCCGGTGATGTTATTATAACAGAACCGATGACAATTACAGGTTCAATCGGCGTTCTGGGCGGCAAAATCGTCTTGCAAAATCTATGGGAAAAGCTCGGAATTAGCTGGCAAAATGTCAAGGTCGGCAAAAATTCCGGAATTATGAGTGTCAATCAACCGTTTAATGCCGATGAGAAAAGAATCTTTAATACTTCATTGGATGAAGTTTATAAAGATTTTACGGCAAAAACTTTAGAAAACAGACATCTGACGAAAAATATTGATTATATTGCCCGCGGCAGAGTCTGGACTGGTGCTCAGGCAGTGACATTAGGGCTGGCAGATGATTTGGGCGGTTACGGCAAAGCAATGATTTATGCACGTCAACGCGGCGGCTTAAAACCGGAAGAACGCTTTAAAATCGCTACTTTTCCGCAACAAAAAAGTTTCAAGGAAAAACTTTATGAAGCTGTTTTTTCCGCCGAAATATCCGTACCGAAGTTTATTGTAAACAGCGGTGTTGATATCCGCTATTTAAAACTTTTCAAACGTTTGCAATATGATACTGTATTATTACCGTTTAATATCAATATGTAAAAGAGGTCAATAACAAATGGCTATAGATAATGAAACCGTGAAGAAAATCGCTTTTCTTGCACGACTGAAAATAGAAGATGAAAAAATAGAAGCCACAAAGGAAGAATTTAATAAAATTCTGGCGTGGATTGAAGAATTAAATGAAATTAATACCGATAATGTGGAGCCGTTGATATCTGTCAATGATATTTCCTTAAGGTTGCGTGAAGATGAAGTAAACGACGGGCATCAACCGCAAGCCGTTTTGGAAAATGCACCGGCCGCAGAGTATGGCTATTTTGCCGTACCGAAAGTTGTGGAGTAAAAAAAATGACAGATATTACAAAATTGACCGTTTATGAACAACTCCAAGGATTAAAAAATAAAGAATTTACGTCTGTTGAACTTGCAATTGCTTACGCTAAAAAAATGGAAGAAGGGCGTAAATATAATGCTTATATAACCGAATGTACGGATTATGCGATAGAACAGGCAAAAGAATCTGATTATCGTTATGCCAACGGTACAAATCGTTCTTTAGAAGGGATTCCTTTGGGTATTAAAGATTTGTTCTGCACCAAAAATATTCGCACCACTGCGGCTTCTCATATGTTGGATAACTTTGTGCCGCCGTACGAATCAACCGTTACGCAAAATTTATTGAATAACGGTGCGGTATTTTTAGGTAAGCTCAGTTTGGATGAATTTGCCATGGGCGGCAGTAATGAAACCAGTTATTTCGGCCCGGTGGTTAACCCGTGGAGTAAAGATATTCCTTTAGTACCGGGCGGGTCTTCCGGTGGTTCGGCGGCCGCCGTGGCGGCACATATGTGTGCGGCGGCTACCGGCACGGATACCGGCGGTTCTATTCGTGAACCTGCGGCTTTTTGCGGACT
>JAFVBT010000092.1 GCA_017479785.1 Alphaproteobacteria bacterium | reverse complement strand
GAAGTAATTGATAGCGGTTATTTGGTTGAAGGTGAACTTCGTCGTGAAGTCGGTACCAACATTAAAAGATTGATGGACTTAGGCTGCTATCGCGGTTTAAGACATCGTAAAGGTTTGCCGGTTCGCGGTCAGAGCACAAAGCAAAATGCTCGTACCCACAAAGGTAAACGTAAGACTATTGCGAATAAGAAGAAATAGTGAGGTAAGTGCAAATGGCTAAAGCAACAATTCAGAAAAAGAAAAAAGAAAAAAAGAATATTACTTCCGGTGTGGCTCACATCGATTCTTCTTTTAACAATACAAGAATTACAATTACAGATGCTCAAGGTAACACTGTTTCTTGGGCAACTGCCGGTGCTCAAGGTTTTAAGGGCTCCAGAAAATCTACACCGTATGCCGCACAAGTTGCTGCGGAAGATGCCGGTAAGAAGGCTCAGGAAAACGGTATGAAAACTCTGGAAGTTGAAGTTAAAGGACCGGGATCCGGAAGAGAATCCGCAATCAGAGCATTGCAAGTAATCGGTTTCACAATCACTTCCATTCGTGATGTGACACCTATTCCGCATAACGGTTGTCGCTTGAAAAAGAGACGCCGCGTTTAATATACTTTTTCGGTGCAGGCCTTTTTTGAAGGCCTGCTGCCGTGTTTTCAAATATATGCATATATAACTTTTAACAAAAGGACAAAACCCGTGATTCAGAAGAATTGGCAAGAACTTATTAAACCAACAAAGCTTGATGTGTCTCAAGAAGAAGGCTCTAATAAAGCGAAAATTGTGGTTGAACCTTTAGAGAGAGGCTTCGGTCTTACTCTGGGAAATGCTTTGAGAAGAGTGTTATTATCCTCTTTGCAAGGCGGTGCTGTTTCAGCGATTAAAATTGACGGCGTCCTGCATGAATTTTCAGTTATTCCGGGCGTTAGAGAAGACGTTACGGATATCGTTTTGAATATCAAAGAATTGGCAGTTGCCGCACATTCCGAATCGGCAAAAACCTTAACCTTAAAGGCTGAGGGTCCGTGCACCGTTACCGCGGCAATGATTGAAACCGGTCATGATGTTGAAATTATGAATCCGGATCATGTTATCTGCACATTGGATGCAGGTGCAAAAATTCGTATGGAATTAACGGTTACGACCGGTAAAGGCTACGTGCCGGCAGTTAACAGCACATCGTCCGATTCTCCGATTGGTTTGATTGCCGTTGATGCAATTTATTCTCCGGTTAAGAAAGTTTCTTACAAAGTTGAAAATACGCGTGTCGGTCAAATTACCGATTATGACAAATTGACAATGGTTGTTGAAACAAACGGTGTAATCACTCCGGAAGATGCGGTTGCTTATGCGGCTCGTATTCTGCAAGATCAGCTCAAACCGTTTATCAACTTTGATGAACCGGAAAATGAAGCAGAAGATATTCATGAAGAATTTCCGTTTAATAAGAACTTGCTTCGTAAAGTTGACGAACTTGAATTATCCGTTCGTTCGGCAAATTGCTTGAAAAATGATAATATCGTTTATATTGGCGACTTGGTACAGAAAACCGAATCTGAGATGTTACGCACACCGAACTTCGGTCGCAAGTCTTTGAACGAAATTAAAGAAGTGTTGGCTAAGATGGGAATCCATTTGGGTATGGAAACTCCGGGTTGGCCGCCTGAGAATATAGAGGAGTTGTTGAAGCGTTCTGACGATCACTTCTAAAAAACTCGTCTGACTGGTTACTACTTGTAAGTCCTTTTGCTTATGTACTATTTGTGTACACTGCGCAAAAGGACTTACTTCGTATTAACACACGTCAGCCGAGTTTTTTTGTGCCGTGCCGGCTGTCTTATGTACCCTTTTTGTACACTGCGACAGTCGGCTTACTGCGTATTAACACACGTCAGCCGAGTTTTTTTATGCCGTGCCGGTTGCCTTTATTCTGTCATTGCGAGCCCTTTAGGGCGCGGCAATCTCAAGCGGATTATACCGGTGCTCGTTGCTGGAGATTCTCCCCGTAGCAGTTCTTGCGGAGTCGGTTATTGCACATAAACTAGCAATATCAGCAAATATAAAACAAGAGTAAGTCCGAGAGTATAAGCGCTCAGGGTTATTAAGGCACTCAGCTGCGGATGGTGCGGGATATTAATAACCGGTAGATGTTTGTGCTTTTTTTTAGCGTTTTCTATAAGTGTTTTGAGATTACCGTGATGGCGCAGAATCAGATATGCAATATAACACAGCAATGCCACCAGTAAACCATATCCCAAAGGTTCGGACAATGCCGGCAGTGCACGCAAGGCAAAAAAAGCGACTCCTATCAGAATTATCGGCCATAAATACGGCAGATATTGCAAAATCAGCGGATAATAAGCAAGCAGTACATAACCGAGTAAAATTCCGATGACAATACGCGCAATCATGTTAATCTCCTTTGTTGTTTTTCAGTTTAAATCGGTCTTAATTGAAAAACAATAGTTTTGTTAACGTTTTTTTTGCAGTCTGTGATTTATAAGAATGGATGAAAGAGAAGGTTTGTTGACAATGAATGCGCGTGAAATACTTGATGCTAATTTTGAAATAAAAGAAGGTTCGTTTTTGTATTATTTGCAAAATAAACAGACTTTTCGCAAAGAAGCATTTAGGGAATTATATGAAAGTATAAAACAACTTTCCGATGAAAATGTCGGCATAACCGATACGGCGCGGAAAATAAATTTTGTGTACGGACAGGTTTTGAAGTGTTTTATGTATCATTTTGATGTTGCAGACGCGTATAAAATTGCTAAATTGCCGCCGCAATATAACAAAATTTTACAACTTTTTGAAAATAATGTGTTTTATTATTTTCAAACGCGAATCTAGTTTAACAGCGGCAGAATATACATATAAACCGCATAACCGAGTGCGCCTAAAATGGCAAAAGTCATAATGTAAAAAGGCAGTTTAATCAAAAATTTGAAAAATCCGAACACCAGTAAAAGCCCGAGAATGCCGATACCCAAAGTTGTAATATCCATATTTCCGAAGTCCATAAAATTTCTCCCGTTTATTTAATATTGCCGTAAGTGTAGCAATTTTTTCGTAAAAAGTAAATAATTAATCCGTGATTTTATCTTTGCTGCGGCAATAGCTTTTTATAGGGCATTGTCGGCAAAGGGGTTTTTGCGCTTTACAAATATAGCGCCCGAATAAAACAAGCCAGTGATTTGTGTTAATCACCATTTCTGTCGGCAACACTTTCATTAAATCGTTTTCAATTTCCAACGGAGTTTTACCATGGCTGAAATCTAAGCGATGGGCAATACGCATCACATGGGTATCAACGGCCAATGTCGGCTCTTTGTACCAAACATTCATCACCACATTAGCCGTTTTGCGACCGACACCGGCCAAGGTTGTTAAGATATCGCGATCGGAAGGAACTTCACCGCCATAGTTTTCCAATAGTTGCCGGCTCATCAGAATAATATTTTTGGCTTTATTATTAAACAGCCCGATTGTTTTGATGTAGTTTTTGAGTTTTTCTTCGCCGAGAGCTAGCATTTTTTGCGGGGTGTCTGCAATATCAAACAGTTTTTCCGTAGCTTTGTTCACACCTTTATCCGTACTCTGCGCAGACAGCATCACGGCAACAAGCAGTGTATATGGATTATGAAAATGTAATTCGCATTGCGGATTAGGATTTTCTTTTTGAAAAATCCGCATAATTTCTAAGATTTCACTTTTCGGACGCATCAGGCCTTTACTCCGCCGGCACCCGGTGCCTTCGGGGCAGTTTCATCCAACGGCCAGCGCGGACGAGGTTTGAAATCAAGAGTATTTGTGTAACCTTTGCGGAAACGCTCTAAACCTGCCCAAGCCACCATAACACCGTTATCCGTGCAAAAACGAATCGGCGGAGCGGCAAAATCCAGGTCATAACGGGCGGCCAAATTTCTTAAGGAAGAACGCAAATAGGTATTGGCAGCAACACCGCCGGAAACAACCAAATCCTGTCCTTCAGGATACTTTTGCTTAAAATATTTAATAGCCGCTTCCAGTTTTCTGACCAAACAATCGGTGGCTGTCATCTGAAAACAAGCGCATATGTCGGCAGTGTCTTGCTTAGATAAAATGGCGTGTTCAAGAATGCCGTCCGGCGAATAGGATTCAACAATTTTGCGTACGGCGGTTTTTAAGCCGGAAAATGACAAATTGCAGTCGCCGGAATTCATAAGCGGGCGCGGCAAGGTAAAACGCGAATCGTCTCCGGTTGCTGCCAATTTTTCAATCATCGGCCCTCCCGGATATCCGAGGTTGAGCATTTTAGCCACTTTATCAAATGCTTCACCGGCCGCATCGTCAATGGTTGTTCCCAAACGCTCATATGAGCCGACATCTTTAACGACTAAGATTTGGCAGTGTCCGCCGGAAACCAACAGCAGTAAATACGGAAAACAAACATCGTTGGCAATTCGGGCGCATAAGGCATGTGCTTCCAGATGGTTTACTGCCACAAAAGGCTTATTTAAAGCCAAAGCCAAAGCCTTGGCGGTCATCACACCGACAACAACCCCGCCGATAAGCCCCGGTCCGGCAGAAGCGGCAACGGCATCTATGTCTTGTAAGCCGATGTGGGCGCGCTGCAGGCAGACGGAGATAATTTCATCTACATGTTCCAAGTGTGCACGTGCGGCAATTTCCGGCACAACGCCGCCGTATTGCTTATGTTCTTCCTGTGATTGCAATGCTTCGCCCAAAATTTCTTTGCTGTCGTTTACAACGGCGGCACCGGTATCATCGCAACTGCTTTCTATTCCCAAGACAATCATTTATTTCCCAATCGTGTTTATTAATATCTTTAAACTGTTTCTTTTTATAAATATATGCAGTATATTTCTAAGTAATGTCAAGAAAAAGGATACAAGATATGGCTAAAAATAATAAACAAGTTGCAGAAAACTATAACGAAGACGCAGAAAATAAAAATATTCAACCTGCGAAAAAGAAGGAAACTATTGCCGATAAGATTAGGCATAAGCTGATTATGCTGTCAGTGATTATCGGTATATGCGGTGTGGCTTACTTAGCGATAAAAAGTTCGCTTAACAATCATTCTGCGGTGCAGAATGATGTAAATGTCATTAACAGTCTGACCAAAAGAGTTTCTTTGTTGGAAACAAAAGTTGCAGAGCTCAGAATTGCCGTTAACGCGCCTCAAGATACGGGGTTATCAGCAGCAGAATTAGAGCAGAAAATGGATGCATTAAAATCAGAAATCAAGCAAACGGTTGCCGCTGATTTGCAGAACTTGTCGGCTCAGGAAAAAGAAAATGCCGAGATAGGATTGTCTACGGCTACTAAAGTTTCGGAAGCAAAATTGCCGCAAGAAATGCTGTTGGCTAACGGCGCTATTATGGTACGTGATTTGGCAGAAAAAGGTCTGCCTTTTACTTATGAGGCAGAAGTTTTGCAGATTTTGGCGCAGGGAAATCTTCCGGCGGAAGAATATGTTAAAACGGTGCAGAAATATGCCGCTTCCGGTGTTAGAGGAAAAAGCAATCTTATTGCCGCGTTTAATCGCTTTTATGCCTCGCTTAATTCGCCGAAATGTGCAACCTTAAAAGAAGAAAAAGTGTCGCAAGAACCTGAGCCGCAAACATGGGATGAAAAATTGTGGGTATGGATAAAAAAACTGATTATTCGCAAGAAAAAGAAACCATTACCGGTATTTTTGCCGGAAAATGATGTGGTCTACGAAACAGTTAACGACGGGAAATTGGCTGAGGCCTTGGCTTCCATCAGAACCGATGCTAAATATACGGAAATCAGCAGCCCGTTTTTGGAGCAATGGCAGGCACAGGTGCAGTCTTATTTGGATTTTGAAAAAGCAATTTCCGGTTTGATTATGAATTCACTGGCGCATATTCGTCTTAAGGAAATGGAACATCATCAGGACTAAAATGACCGAAAATATAAAATCTCTATGGAAAAATTTTTATGCCGATGTGCCGGCTCAGCTTGAAAAAATCGGCAGTGTTAAAAGTGTGGCAACGGCCTTTAATACAAATATTGATGCCGTTTTGAAAATTGACGGTGTGCGCATACAAAAATTGGCCCGACAAGTTGGTTTGGTGCGAGAAGATTTGGCAGATACAAAAACGCATATTATTACCCCCAAAGATGTTGTTCGCGGTATTATTAAGTGTTTTAAGCAGGGAATTGCCGAAGAATGGTTATGCGAAAATCCCGAGACATATCAATGGATGCGGCAAAATTTAGGCTATGATCGTTTGCAAATGGGCGGACAAGGCGGTATTATTGCCAATTTGATGTCTGTTGTCGGTGTGCAGAAAGTTTTGGCGCATACGAATGCACATCCGGCCTTGCAGGCAGCACAATTTTTGCCGACAGATAATTTATTCGGATTTGATGAAAACGGTGTTTTACAAAAAGCTTCCGCTATTAATCGTACGGCCGAAGATGCTATGATTCACTGGATTCTTGAATTTGACGGCGGAGATGTGTTTGAAGTTTGCGGGGAAACAATACGTTGCCCAAAGTCCAATCGTTTTATCGCTACTTATGATCCGGCAAACAGTGTTCTTAAAACAGATGATAATTTTATAAGGTATTTGACCGAGAAAGGGTATGACTATTTGTTCTTGTCCGGTTACAGCAATTTGTCGGCGGTGCGAGATGGGGTTGCCAAAGTTATGAAAAGTGCTGAACAAATTAAAAAGTGGCACTTGGCGAATCCGAACGGAATTATACATTTGGAATTGGCTTCCACGCAAGACATTGACGTTCGTCGCGCGATTATTGAATACATAGCACCGCTTGTTGATTCAGCCGGAATGAACGAGAGAGAGACTCTTGATACGCTTCATATTGTTGATGCGGATATGTATAATCGCGTCTGCAATCAAGAATTAACGTCGCCGTTGCTGTTTGAAAGTATTATTAAGTTGAAGCAGATTATCAAAATACCGCGGATTCAGTTGCATATGTTCGGCTTGTATGTCACAGTGCAGGATAAAAATTTCAAAATTTTGCCCGAAGAAAATAAAAAAGGCATGATGTTGGCTGCGACATTGGCTGCGTCTAAGTGTGCTACTGGAAATCTGAATACGAAAAATAATTTGTTATGGGCACACGGACTGGAAATTGCCGATAAAAGTTTGGCAGCGCTACGTCAACTTTCGGTGTATTTGAACGACGAAACTTTGCTTTCAAGCGGTGTTGCCGAATATGCCGGTTATGATGTTATTGCCGTGCCGACGATTTTAATTGAAAAGCCGCTGACCTTGGTTGGTATGGGGGACACCATTTCATCTGTATCGTTGGTTGGAGCAATGGAATAAAATGTCGGAGGTTGTGTAACAAAAAAAACGCGCCTAAAAGCGCGTTTTTTATATTTGCAAACTCAATTACTGTTATTGAGCAGTTCTCTCTTTGGCAAGAATGTTATTCAGTTTTGCATTGGCTTCTTCCATTGTGCAATTATTATAAACCGAAACTTCACTGGCTAAGCGTTCAACGGCCTGCTCATAAATCTGGCGTTCACTGTATGATTGTTCAGCCAAATTTTCGCTGCGATATAAGTCTCTGATAACTTCCGCAATAGCAACAGGATTGCCGGAATTAATTTTATTTTCGTATTCTTGTGCGCGACGTGACCACATAACTTTGCGTACTTTTGCTTTGCCTTTAAGGGTTTCAAAAGCTTCTGCCATAGTTTTTTCATCGGAAATTTTGCGCAAACCGACGTTTTGAATTTTGGCTGTCGGAATGCGCAAAGTCATTTTATCTTTGGCAAAATTAACAACCAAAAGTTCCAATTCAGAACCGGCGATGGTTTGCTTTGTAATATCCGAAACCTTGCCGACACCATGTGTCGGATAAACAACATATTCTCCTGCATTGAAGGTGACAGTCGGCAATTTTTTAATACTCATTCTAATTCCTCTCTGATAATTATTTTTTTCACGACAAGAGCTAATATATCACATTTTTTGACCCAAATCCAGAACTTTTTTGCATAAAATTTTAAGAAGTGTTCGGCGGGCAAAATAAAAAAAAAGAGAAGCACCTTTTTGCAAGGTGCTTCTCTTTTGTTCAGTTTTTGAGTTCTTTCTTGACTTCCAAATAAACGCTGTATTTCCAGTATTCATTCAACAAGGTGGCAATAATACAGCCGGTCATCTGAAATTCATGACGCAGAACACTGCGGAGAAATTCTTCATCTTCTCTTTTGAGGCGAGCGCACAGGGCGCTGAGACCGTTCGGCGTCAGGTGACATCCTTGCTCCTTAAAAATCTCAAAGAGTTTGAATGTCATTTTCTTTTGTGCGCCGACAGACATGCCAGATCGATTGCTGCAATACTTGCGCCAGCGTTCCAGTGCCGCATTGATTTCTTTATCGCTTTCTGCCTTGTCAATCGCATCAATCGTTTCTTGAACGGCATCGACATCAAGGTAGTTCTCCATAATAAGTGTGACATTATCTCTCAAATTGCTGCAAGATGATGCCATCAGCATATTCAGAATTTCGGGTGTCGGTCGCTGTTTGCGAATAACGCTTAACAGCACTTGCATAACCCCGGCCCCGTTGACGTGAGATATCAAAAATTTAATCATCTCAGCATTCGGCGTATGTTTGGCAAAATAGCTCTTTACCAAATCAGCCTTGTTGTCAATAATCAAATCTTTGATTTGTTGTTGCGTCAGCTGGACACCGGCTTCAATAAAGCGTTCTCTCTCCGGTGTTTCAAAGCGCGGAGAAGTGAAGTACATCCATATCTTATCCATGGCCTCTTTTGAGAGTTTGCCGCTTTTCAGCAAAGCCACTCGGTCTTCCATGTATTGAGAGAAATAGTACTTTACCTGAGTCTTGACGGAGTATTTACTTAGCGGCTTGGTGTCGCGGCAAATGAACTCCCTTCGAATACTCATCGGCATCAGCCAAATCACGGACTTCCACAAATCATGCATAACTACGCCTATAGCGAAGTTATGATGGATGTTTCTGAGAGCCTTGATATCGCTCCCGTTTTCATCACGTTTGGTCAACATGAAGTCGGCTGCAGTGTCCGGCTCGCAAATAAGCCAGAAAAAATACCACAGGGGACTTGTCAGAACGATTAGGATATACCAGATATCCATGCAAATTTCAATTGCGACTGCCTTGCAGCCGAGAGCGAACTTTTGTCCGCGGAAAGATTTTTTTGCCATAATGTTGAAATTTTTTAGGCGCCCTTGTTTCCGACAGGGATAAATCAGTCAGTTGTTCAGGGAAACGCGGTAAACCGCTCATACAGAACAACACCCGCTTACAGAATTGCGTCTTTTTAAGCCTGTCTTAAACCGGAAGCTGAGCAGAACTCAAAACACCAACCTAAGAATAAACTTAATAATGACCATACTCTTTAATAAGGTATGGTCAAAATAACATTTCGGCGTTATTTTGTCAAGATTATTTTCCGACTATTTTAAATTGTTTATCAGGCTGACAATGCGTGAAACTTGTCCGTCTATTTGTTTGGCGATATCCGAATCGGCGGTACTCAGTGCGGAAGCAGGAACGCACGCTGTTTGACTTTTGATATCCTCCAACTCATCGGCCAACAGCAAACCGACCATCGCCAACATCATATTTTCATTAACAAGACCGATGCTTGAAGAGAGCATTTTGGCTTTTTCATCCAAAATACGCGAAAGTTTGACGATATGCGCTTCCTGACCGTCATCACAGGCAATGGCATATTCACGTTTATCAATTGTTATTGTCACTCGTCCCATTTTCTTGTAACACCCTTTCTAATCTGGCGACAACATCGTCAATGTTCTCGGTTGTTTGCGAAATCGTTTGTTGCATTTCAGATATTTTCTGCTCATTTTCCTGATATTTGCGGAGAATATCTTCCTTTTGTTTAACTTCTTCATTTAAGCGTGCTTCAATTTCTGCAACGGTATTGTTGTTGGCTGAAGAACTGTTTTCCAATTCTTGAATTTTGGCCTCTGCAGTCTTTAGTTTTTCATTCAACTCATTGTTTTGGGCGGCAGCCTCTTCCAATTGGGTTTTCCGATTTGTCAGCGCCGTGTTCAAATTTTGTATTTCCGTCTGCAAACCGCTTATTTTTGCCGAGCGGGAATCCAATTCATTTTGTAATGTTTGGATTTTATCTTGTGCATCTGTGTTGTTGCGTGCGGCTTCAAGCTCTTCTCTCAAGGAATTATTATTGCTTTGTAATGCCGAAATTTGATTTTGTAATTCTTCAAATTTTGCTTCGGCAGCGGCTTTGGCATTTTTTTCCTGTGACAGGATTTGTGCAAATTGATTGCGCTGATTTTGAATGACTCTAACCAATTCTTCAATGGCTGCATTCAGTTTGTTTAAAGAATTTTGACTTTGATTTAGTGTCTGCGTTTCCATAAAAACTCTTCCCTTTATTAAAAAACTAATATACAATGTAACAAATTAATTATATTGGTAACATAAAGAATAAAAAAATGCAAAACTTAATAGTGAGAATTACGCAAGAAAATTTAAGTTTAATAAATGAAGAAAAAATCGGCTGTTTTATTTTGACCGAAACGTTGTCGGAAAACTTTGCCCGAGATTTTACGGCAATGGCGCAACGGAGAGGAAAATTGGTTTTAGCCTCCGGCGGGCAAGCAGTGGAAAATTATCAAAAGTTCAAGGCAGACGGGTTGGTTGTTGATACAATCAAGGAAAGCGCACCGCAAAAAATTGTTCGGCAAATTAAGGAAAAAGCACCTAAAGCCGTTTTGGGCGTCGTCACGCGCAATCGGCGTCACGAAGCTATGCTTGTCAGCGAATGCGAGCCGGATTTTATCATTTTTAAATTTTGGCGCGACGGTTTTGATGCCAATGCAGAACTCTTAAAGTGGTACAGCGAATTGTTTTTGATTCAAAATGCCGTGTGGCCGCAAGACGGGGCTGATTGCTTTGATTTGCCTGCCGATTTTTTAATTTCCGATGATGTGAGTTTGTAACAAAAATATCACAAAAAAATTATAGACTTATCGGCAGATAAGATGTACGCTGATATATATATTTTTAAGGAGCAGAGCTATGAAAAAAAACATCTCAAGTTTGTTTAAATATGCTATGGGCTTATGTGTGGTCTGTATGACAGTAAGTATTTTTTATATTTCTTCGGCAGATGCAAAAATTTGTTTTTTGCCGGGCGGTAATTGCGATATGGGGGCAGATGCCGAACCGATTGAACCGCCGCATGGCGGAGGCGGTGTTTGTACTTTGATTTCGCCTTTGCCGAATCATGTGTGCGAACAATGCAGCAACGGACGCTATAAATGCGGCGGCTGTAAAGAAGATTATAAAATGGTCAGAGGTGATTGCGTTTGTGACGGTGAGGATTGCAGTCTCAAACGTGATACATATTGCCCGAGTAATTTTAAGAACAGTTGCGGATTATGTAAAACGGGCAAGTGTATATGCGGAGGTAAAAAATGCTCAAGCACTCAAAAATGCGAAGGCGGTACAAATGCCTGCGGTAATTGTAAAGGCACTTGTGTTGATCAAAATAAGTGCGCGAAAGGTTGGACTGAAACAAAACCGACAGGGTGTTATGATGAAGACGAAACACCGGATGGTTCTAAGCCATGTTATAAAGAGCGTGAGTGTAGGTGTGAAGAAGACCCGTTAAAGTGTAAGTGCGCGGATAGAGGATGGCAAAACAATGACAGATGTTCCGGTGATAAAATCGCTGTAAAAAAAGATGTGCTCAACGGGATTCAATGTTATTTGTGCAGTGATAAAAAATGCTCTTTCTACGGCGAAAATTATTTTGATAATGAAAGCAGTTGCACATCATGCGAAAAGGCAAAACCGGTTGATGCGGCAAAAGTCGGCGGATTAACTTGTTATGAGTGTCCGAAAGTAACGGCCTGTGCCGATTTGGATTTGGCCGATGCTAAAGATGATAAATGCTTTAATGTAAATAAAGAAGAAACAAAATGTAATAACTATATCGGGCATTCTTGCTGGCAGAATACAAATGCTAAAAAGTGTTCCGAGCGCGGATTGTCTGATGTAAAAGATACGGAATGTTTCAATATCAATAAGGAAAACAAAGAGTGTGAAAAAACTTGTTGGGAAAATACGAATCCGAAATCTTGCACTGAACGCGGGTTGAGCTTGGGCAAGG
>JAFVBT010000013.1 GCA_017479785.1 Alphaproteobacteria bacterium | reverse complement strand
CGCGAACTTGCAAAAACAGTTTTTTGCTGGTGATTGCGCATTAATCTTTCCAGATGAATACTCATTTGTCCGCTTTCAACCGTTAAGCTGACCGGACTCTTGGTCAGTTTTTCTGTCGTTACAACCTTGCCGACTTCGTCCTTAAATAATTCTGCCAAATATTCGGTCAATTTTTCCAGACTTTTTTCATTGGCGCGCGGCGTATCGCGTTCCATTTTCAGGTCTAAATCGGCCTGCGAAATATGCTTTATCGGGTAGCCCTTAAAGTTTGTTAAAACCTGTACCCAGAATTCGTCAATCGGGTCCGTCAGCAATAAAACTTCCACACCTTTTGCGGTAAAAGCTTCCAGCTGCGGATTGTTACGTAGCGTTGGTACATCGTCGCCGGTGATATAATAAATGTTGGTTTGTCCTTCTTTAACGCGTGAAATATATTCATCAAGTGATGTCAGTCTGTCTGCGGAGTTTGTGGAATAAAATCTGGAGAGTTCAGCCACTTCAACACGATTGGCAACATCTTCATAAATACCTTCTTTGAAAGCAATACCGAAAATTTTCCAGAATTTCATATAATCTTCATAATCTTCCGAGCGCTTTTTCAGTTCTTTCAAAATGCGAGACACTGTACCGTTTTTGATTTTTGCAATTAGAGCATTTTGCTGCAACATTTCGCGTGAAATATTGAGCGGCAAATCGGCACTGTCAATAATTCCTTTTACAAACCGCAAATAAGCCGGCATAAGATCATCAACTTTGTCAGAAATAAAAACGCGGTTAACATATAATTTTAGACTTTGTTGTCTGTCCGGTTGAAACAAATCATAAGGTGCTTCGGACGGGATATATAAAAGTCCCGTATATTCAATGCTTCCCTCGGCTTTAAAATGCAAACGCATCCACGGCGTATCAAAATTCCGCGAGATGTGATGATAAAATTCATTATACTGTTCATCGGTAATTTCAGCCTTATTCTGCGTCCATAGAGCTGTTCCGGTGTTGACGGTTTCTTCGCCCGCTTTGCCTAAATCCAGAACAATAGGGTAATTAATGTGGTCAGAATAAGTGCGAATAATGTGGCGAAGATAGATTGTATCGGTGTAATCTTTGGCATCGTCTTTTAAATATAATTTGATATCAGTACCGCTTTTATCACGCACGGCTTCGGTGATTTCATAACCGTCAATACCGTCGGAAACCCATTTATATGCCTGTTCTTCACCGGCACGTCGTGTGATGACCTCAACTTTATTTGCCACCATAAAAGCCGAATAAAAACCGACACCGAATTTTCCGATTAAATCAACAACCGATCCGTTATCTTTGGCATTGCGGACAAAGTCTTCCGTACCTGATTTAGCGATGGTGCTTAAGTGATTGACTAAATCATCCTTATTCATACCGATACCATTATCACTGATGGTCAGTGTCTTTTCCTCTTCGTTTGGGGTAATGGTAATTTTAAATGCCCCGTTATTCTTAGAGATTCCCGGAT
The DNA here is from genome assembly GCA_017479785.1 of Alphaproteobacteria bacterium. Lineage (GTDB taxonomy): Bacteria > Pseudomonadota > Alphaproteobacteria > RF32 > CAG-239 > RUG410. The sequence goes on along the minus strand of JAFVBT010000013.1, from coordinate 9,213 downwards.
TTGTTAAACTGTAATAGCGCAATTTATCACATGCATCGCTGGCATTTGAGATAAGTTCGCGTAGGAAAATATATTTTTCGGAATATAAAGAATTAATGACAATATCCAGAAGTTTACTGACTTCTGTTTTAAATTTTTGTTTTCTGGCCATATTTAGTCTCCTTATTACAACTTATATTTATATGGGATCAGAGTTTAAAAAACGCAAGGGTTTGCATACATTTTTTGCAAAAATTTATTTTACCAGGAATTCGCAGTTTTGGAAAATGAACTGAAATTCGGAATCTTGGCCGTAGCGTTGTACGGCTGAAAAATCAAAACCTTCCTCTTCCGGCACAACAAGAGATTGCAAAATAGCGAGATATTCATTTTTCTTTTCTTGATTGAAAGTGCAATTAAAATTGTAATTTGCCGGTTTAAAATTATCTATATGCTTTTGTAATTCCGGCGTAATTTTATCGGCGCGTAATCTTAAGTCCGGCAAATTTTGTGTAAATGTGATTTGCAATTTGCAAATATCATTATTTTTTTGCACAATTTTTCTTGTTATATCAACGGAATCAAGGTGCTGTACTTCTTCATAAGTTTCGCAAGCCGTTAATTTTTTTCTGAAAACGGGTGTTAAATCAATTTCATCACGATGAAAGCGGCAAATATCGCTGTTTGTCATAATTGCGGATGCGGCAATATAGTCCGGATCTTTTTCTATTTGATTAAATTCCTTATAAGAATAATAGCCTTTGTTTTGAAAACTAAATACCGCATTGGCATAAGTTTGTGCTTGTTCATGCGTGAAAATGCATTTTTGCGTGATATGGACATTAACATTTGTGTAGCCGTCAATCTGCATCACGCATTTTTCGTTTTCAAAACCGATAACACGATATATCATTTTTGTGACAACCCCGTCCGGAGCGGATTTCACCGTGGTTTCAAAAGGGGTACAATCATAAAGATTGCTCAAGAATTCCTGTGGAACATTCAGTCGGTCTTTTGTGCCGATCATATCAAGAATTTGCGCATTTGCCGGCATAGTAAAGCAACTTAAAAGGAAAATTGCAAGACTGAGCGATAACCGCATTTTTCTCTCCTCTTTTCAACAACTAATCGTTTTCTTTTATTCTTTCAATATCTGCTCCGACGGCCTTAAACTTTTCTTCCAGGGTTTCATAACCTCTGTCTAAGTGATATACACGGTTGACGATTGTTTCGCCCTCGGCAACAAGTCCGGCCAAAATCAGTGAAAAAGATGCCCGCAGATCTGTTGACATTACCGGCGCGGCAGAAAGCTTTTCCACACCGCGAACAATAGCAGAGGCGTGCCCATGCACATTGATGTTGGCACCCATACGCATCAATTCGGGCACATGCATAAAACGGTTTTCCCAAATATTTTCCGTAATCAGTGCCGCGCCTTCTGAAACGCACATTAAAGCCATGAATTGTGCCTGTAAATCGGTTGGAAAACCCGGATAATAGTCGGTGTAAACGTCTTCGCCGTGAAGGATTGTATTTTGCGCATCTACGATAATGCTGTTCGGTGTGATGTCTATTTTAACTCCCATTTTGCGCAAAATATCTAAAGGCGATTTGAGGTGCTCGGCATCGGCATTAATCAGCTCTAAACGGCCTTTAGTTATGGCGGCGGCAATAGCGTAAGATCCGGCTTCTATTCTGTCATTAATGATTTGATGGGTAACACCATGCAATTTTTCTACGCCGTAAATTGTCAACGTTGAAGTATTGGCACCTTCAATATGTGCGCCCATTTTGTTAAGCATATCAATTAAGTCGGCAATTTCAGGTTCTTTAGCGGCATTTTCAATAACCGTTGTTCCGTCAGCCAGAACTGCGGCCATCAAAATGTTACAGGTTGCACCGACAGAAGCTGCGTGAAAAGCAATGTGCGCACCATGCAGGCGCCCGTTGCTGTTGGCAATAACGTATCCGTTTTTAATTTCAATTTGCGCACCCATTTGTTCCAGAGACGTTAAATGAATATCCATCGGTCGTGCACCGATGGCACATCCGCCCGGTAACGACAGTTCAACGTGGCCGTATTTTGTGAGAAGAGGGCCTAAAACATAATATGAGGCGCGCATTTTGCGCACATAATCATAAGGCGCAATAAAACTGGTCGGCTGCGGGGTATGATATGTAATTGTTTGTGTGTTATGCCCGTTTAATAATTCTTGTTTGGCATCAATTTGGGTGCCGAGCTGCAACAACAGATTATTCAGAGATTTTATGTCGGAAAGAAAAGGAATGTTTTTAATCGTGACCGGCTCGTCAGTTAATAAAGAGGCGCAGATAATCGGTAAAGCCGTGTTTTTGGCACCGCTGATATATATTTTGCCGAACAGCGGCTTGCCACCGATAATTTTAATCTTGTCAACGTTCTTTCTCCTTTTGTTGTTTGATTTTGGCGAGTTCTTCCTGTTGTTTTTTGCGTTTTAATAAATTTTTTTGCAAAGCTTTTGCTTCTTTTTCAAAACGAATTTCCTTTGCCGATTTTTGTTTTTCCATTGAATTGTCCTTTGATTCGTCAATATTTTTACGCTATGATAAAGCATTTTTATGAAATGAAAACAAAAAAAATAAAGAAATCATAAAAAAAGTTCTTGCATTTTAATTTTTATGTGTTATTAAATAACTCGTTCGCATGAAATGCGGGTATAGCTCAGGGGTAGAGCGCAACCTTGCCAAGGTTGATGTCGTGGGTCCGAATCCCATTGCCCGCTCCAATTTGAAAGCCTTGATTTTCAAGGCTTTTTTGCTTTTAAAAACTGAAAAGTTTAGTGTGCTTCCAAAAAATAGAACCATCGTCAAAAGAAAGGGCAGAGAAACAGCAACAAGTGAACAGTTGCAGAGTCTCTGCCCGTTTTTAGTAAAATCAACTTTTATCTGCCGAAAGCCCAGCTGAAACCGGCCGTGAACTCAAAGCCTTCTCTGCCGCCGTCAAGACGCATTGCTTGTCCGTATGCCGAAACACCGGTATACCAGTCTTTTTGTAAGCCCAGACCATATTTCACATAAGGTTTGGTACTCATTTCCGGCATATTGACGTCTTGTGCTTTGAACTTTGTCTTGTCCATCAGGCTCCAGACCATTTTGGCTTCGGCATAAGGTTTCCAACCGTTTATTACAAACATTGTCTTTAACCCCGGTGCAATATTAACTGCTTGCAAAGGGCTTGCCTTGATTTTTACACCTGCTTTGTTTTTATAGTTCAGCGTTTTGATATATGTGTAGCTCATCAAATAGTTCGGCTGAACAATAAATCTGCCGTTTGCCAACACCAAATTGTAACCGGTTTGTGATGCTATGCCGGCATTAATGGTTTTGAAACTCTCATTACCATACATTGTGCGCGCTTTGGCAAAATTCATGCCTGCATTGGCCGTTAATGCCGTATAAAAGTTGTTTTTATACCATGCACCTGTTGCGCCGATTACACCGCCGTTTTGGTGTATTCTGTTGTGGTCATAACGCTGACGGGAACCTGTATATCCGGCGTACAGAGCATATTTATAATTCCAACCTCTTGCCGAATATACACCGGAATCGCGTCCGGCAAGCGCATTATACAAATTGTTCTGAACACGCGGACCTTTTTTCAAATCAACTTTTTCGTGAATATAAGTCGGTTTGAACCAAATATTTCCGTTTGAATAAGAGCTTGGCATATCTCCGGAAGACATTCCTCGGTAAGCACGGCTTTGTCCGGAAGGAAGCGCCAGAGCATCAAGCCCACCGAAAGCCGCATCATATATACTCAGTTGCGATAAGTAACTGCCGGCTTGAGCCGCAATCGGAGCAACTAAGGCCGAAGAATTGTAACTCTTATAATCGGATGCAGAACCGCGACTTAAAACTATACCGCCGGTATCCTCATCGTAGCTGTAGTCAATCTGATAATTGAATATAGGAGAGATAAGCGTATCCTCGTCTACACTCCAAATAACATTATTCATGAGTTCTTCGTTATGATATTGTGCCGCAATAAACGGAATAACGTATTCTTCTTCGGATAGAACTTTATCCGAGTTCAACAGATTAATACCTGTAATGTTGATGGAATTGCCGTTTGTTTCCAAATCGTCACTGTTTGCAAATACAAAACGATCCGTTGAGAAATCACCTAAATCAACATCTAAAGCCGCTTCCGTTGTTTTATTCAAAACCATTCCGGATAAGGTAATATCATTCGTTTCATCGTTCATTAAATTAAGAGCAGTGCCGTTACCGATAAACTGATTGGAGCCGTCTGATGCCAAATAGCTATCGTCATAAATATTCATAACACCGTTATTAGCTTGCCAGACAGTGTTTTTTGATATTCCCATTAAATCTGTTTTTTCGCTTTTGATATCTACATTAACGTTTTGAAGATTATGTAAAGAAACTTTTTTACCTTCCAAAACCAATTTATCGGTTTGATTGTCAGCACCTTTAACATTTCCCGTAACAAAGATGTAATTATCATCGGCATTAAGCAAAGCTTCGCCGTTGTTTAGTGCAAGAGCTGTTTTTCCTGATTTACCGAGTGTGATACTTTTATCGGAAGCATCTACTTCCAAACTGCCGCCGTTAACAACAGTCAAATCACTGTCGGAAGCACCGAAAACAGATGTTTTAAGAGTAGTCCCGTCCGGATTATGCGTTTTATCAATCACCAAACCTTTATGACCGTTGATATTAATGCTTTCACCGCTGATTTCAAATTCGTTACCTTTAACGATTCCGGCATCTTTGCTCAGCTTGCCTTCCGTAACAATGTAGTTTGCCGCAGTTTTATCGGCAGCGGCATCGCCCAATTCAACATCGGTTGCCGTAACATTGATATCCAACGAACCTTCATCATCTTGGCTTTGTGTCAAGGTATATTTATTGCCTTCATAATAAATGTTGGCATAAGAAGAACCCAAATCTAAGACATTGTCCGTGGTAAATAACTCAACGGAAGCACCATCTTGCAGTTGTTCGGCAATTTCTTCATCTGCTTTGATCTGAACAATAGTCGCCTTATCTTTGACGGATTCATTTGTAAGGGCAAAAGTGTCTCCCAAATCAAAAGAAATTTTGGCATTATCGGCATTCAGTTCAAGTATTTCCATATCTTGCGTTTCATCATTCATTGTGGAAAACAGCGTACCTTCCGCCAAATTAATCTTGTTGTCAATTGTTTCAATTTCTTCGTTGACTTCCAATCTTTGTGCGACATTAATTGTGCCGCCGCCCGTAATTTGACCGTCTTGTACGAACAGATTTGCCTCGGTAAGATTCATTGTTCCGGCATTATTGATGGTGTGCACAACAACTTTATCCCCGGCAATTGTTACGGCACCGCCATTATTTAGTTTCAAAGTATTAAAGTAATCCGTATCGCCGATAATATCGCCGTTAATTGTGCCGGCATAAGCCTCGTCTATATTAATATTTGTGAAATAAATCTGACTTATGTCTTTAGGATTAACGGGAACCCAATAATCGCCTTTTCGGGTTTGAACTTTTGCATTAAGACCGGATTGAATGGAATTCCATTCCGAAATTATATTGCCGTCTATATGTGCGCCGTCAAGAATATTTATATCTTTCACATGCGCACTATCGGATATATAAATAGCAGCTTCAGAGCCCTTTAATGTGCCGGCTACATTAAACGAATCAACCAACGCATCAGTTGTTTCGGTAAACGGTTTGAGATTGTATTCTTGATCATCGTCATAATTTATGTATGAGCCTCTGCTGGTATCTAGGGTACCGAACAAATTTGCGCCGAAATCAAAGCTGGCGGCGATACCCTTTTCGCCTTCCGCGGTAATTTCGGAATTTTTTGCAAGATTAACGATATGATTTTTACCCCAAGTTACGGCAAGACCTAAATTTTCCTTACCATTTGTTTGAATTTTACTGCCACCGGCCAGTGTATATTCATTTTGAACACCATCTATTCTGATGCCGACAGCACCTTCACCGACAGTAGCAATGTCCGAAGCTTGCGTAATATTGTTATTGTTTCCGTATATATGTAAACCTACGCCTTGCGGAATATTACTGAAAGCACCGGTATAAGCGCTGCCGTTCCACTCGGAGTATCCGGTTGTGAAAACATCCGTAATACCATTTAAGTAATATGATTTACCGAAATATTTTCGTAATTCAACATTGTAACCGATATCTTTGAGAACGGCTAATTCGGCTTCCATCGGTGTCAACCAATTTCTGAATTTCTGGTGCGACATAAAACTGTTTCTCAGTTCAAGGTGTGATAAGTCAATTTCGTCGTCATCGGCATTGTGAATCGGCATACCGAAAACTTTAGGGTATGTTATTTTTTTCTCTTCATAGGTTATGGAATAATTTGTCATACCGCCGTTATCTACAATTGCTTGTTTTGCCTCATTGTAATCCGGTTTTCCGGATAATACTTTTAAGGTTGTTTCACCGACATAATAAGGAGAATATTCAAATACATCAAAATCTTCATCTTCACCGACCGACATTTCAGGTTGTGGTTTAATTTCATTTTTCGGGTTAAACGGTTTACTCATATTTCCCGTATAAATTCTTAAATCTTTGTCAAATACGGATAACGTTTCTCCTTCTTCAGAAAAATAATAGGCAGAATCACCTTCATCTTCATTAAATTGTTGAACATTTGTACTGATGCCCAAAGAGTGCATAATTTCGTGCAACATAACGGTGTGTAAATCCGGAAGTTTCTCGTGATATAGTGCATGGAGTCCGGAATACGGTTCCCACCCCGGATGATCTTCGTCAATGCCAAGTCCTAAGCTTATGTAGGCATCAAAAGGGACTGTCTCCAGAATATCTTTCGGACCGGTAGGCGTCAGATTATTGATAGCTGCGTTAACCAAAGTTACTTTGTAAGGTTTCTCTTTAACGTCAACATGAAGACTGACAGCTGCTGCATTGTATTCATCTTCGGAAAAAAGGTAATAGTTGACCGGTTCAACTTTTTTCGCGGTTTCAATTTTAGCAGCCCAAGTTTTGGAAGCTGTAAAAAGCGGCGATAAATAACTGTATGGAATATCAAAAGAACTTTGCAAAATATCATCATCTAGTTCAAGTTTTTCACCCGTTTTATAAACGTTATAACTATATGAATAGTTATCACCCGTAATCACATAGTTATCAACCGAGTAACAAGGATTTGCAAAAAACAAGGCCATTCCGGATAGCACAATTAAATTCTTCTTCATAATATCGCTCCATTTTTACAAAAAACAAATGCTCTGAGAAGTTATCAGATAAATTGTAAACTGTCCAGCAAAAAAATGCATTACTAATGCGACTGAGTTGCCGTGAAAATAGTATTTAAATGTTGCAAAATTAGGGAAGAAAGATTATGCTCGGGCAAAATCTTATAAACGGAGAACTTTTATGATTGCTTCAAAATTGCATTTACGAAGGTTATATGCTTTTCCGGCCGTGTTTCTGTTAATATCTACCATTGCCGTGTTCAGGTATGTTCAAAAGTATTTTGTTGACGTTAATTTGGGACAGATTTTGTTTTTTATCAACACATCGGCAAAAGGTGCCGATACGCATTTTGTAAGTTTGTTTATACAACATTGCATTATAACACCGAGTTTATATGCTTTGGCGATATGTTATTTGCCGATGTTGAACTTTTGGCATTTCAAGTGCAAAGTCGGTTACAATACATTCATTTCACTGCTGTCATTGATTTTAATTATCGGATATATTTTTTACAAAACAGATTCTGAGACGCTTAGGCACTTTTTCTCAAATGAACGCACGGATTTTTATGAGCGGTATTATACGGAACCGCGTGAGGTAGAAATACAAATACCGCAAAAGAAAAACCTGATTATTTTGCATATTGAAAGTTTGGAAGAAACTTTTGAAAATCAGAAGTTTTTCGGCACAAATCTTCTGGCCGATTTACGTGAATTTGAAGAGGAAAATGTTCAATTCAAAAATTTTCATGACGGGTATGCAACCGATTTTACACAAGGAAGCGTAATGGCTTTGTTTACGGGAATGCCGGTTAAATATCACAATCTTGTAAATAAATTCGGTAAGGAAAATCATTTTTTCAAAGGTTATTACTCGCTCGGCAAAATCCTTAAAGATAATGGTTATGTACTGTCTTCCGTGCAAGGAACGGACAGCAATTTCGGCGGTATGAAAATTTTCTTACAAGATAACGATTTCACGGATATGGTTGACATGAATACCATCAAGAAAAATTATCCGCAATATGAACAAAAAGGAACGTGGGGATATACGGATGACGTTGTTTTGGAAGTTGCCAAAGACAGAGTAGATTATCTGTCTCGGCAAAAGCCATATTTTCTTTATGTGCAGACAATAGATACCCATGTCGGGCATAAACCGGAAGTGAAAAAATATCCGCAATACGATAATATTTATTATAATATTATTCATCATACAGAATTGCACATTGCCGATTTTTTGAAGTGGTTGCAAGAAAGACCTGATTACAAAGATACCGTTATACTGGTTATGGGAGATCATTTGCGAATGGGAAATGATTTTCCGATGCCGAATGAACGCAGAGTTTATAACCTGTTTATCAATACACCGCAACCGCAGAATGTTAATCGGACTTTTACGCAGGTGGATATGTTTCCGACCGTAATAGAAGCATTGGGCGGAAAAATTAAAAACCATCGTTTGGGTATAGGGACTTCGCTGTTTAGTGAAGAGCCGACTTTCTCAGAGGTATATTCGGAAGAATTTTTGCGTGAAACACTTGCCAAGCGCAATAAACTTTATGAAAAGAAGTTTATGCAATAATCCCGATTGTGGTGCATTTTTCCCGATAAAACAACAAAACACCCGAAAATAATAGCACTTTTGTTTACCAAAACTTAAACGTTTATGGGTAGAATCACAATGTGTTATTGTATGGGAAGGGTTTTATCATGCAGAAAAAAACGTCATTTAAAAAGGTTGTGTGCTTAACAACGGCACTGTCTTTCGGCTTTGCTGTTTTATATCCGTACACATCTCGTGCCAATCCGCTGGCTCCTATATCTTTTAACGAGATGTATTCTTTGGCACAACGAGGAGATGTTGAATCTTTGAGAGCCTCCGTACGTCGCGGCATGAACATAGATGTGATGAAATCAAACGGCGACACCGGCTTATGTATTGCTGCAAAAAATCACGATTCATATACTTATAATTCTTTTCGGG
>JAFVBT010000091.1 GCA_017479785.1 Alphaproteobacteria bacterium | reverse complement strand
CCTGACGCAATTTGGTATCGCTTTGTTCCAAAGCATTCTGCCGACCGGCATTTTGCTCGTGCCTTGTGATTTCAATATTGGTGCTTTGCAAAATTTGTCGTCGTTCATTTTCCGACAATGCATCCAATAGTGTATTATCGCCGTTTGATGCATCATTTTGATTTATTTGCAACTCTTGTAACGAACGAATAACATCCTGATCCATACTCCCGTCATCATCTTCTTCATCATATGAATCTCGCACTTTTTTCTTCAATTTTTTCATATTCCGAGGCAATGCACCGATTTTTTTCTTTCCCTTCTCGGCATTATATTGCTCTGCTTCTCGCACATTGATTCTCAAGGTCAGACGCTCATTATTATCAAAGCCTTTTTTATCTGCTTTAATAGGCTTTTGTTTATTCTGTTCCTGTTCTTCTTTACCTTGCATCTCTGACATTATTTTATCCTTTCTTTTTCGGTTGATGCGGTGCAATGCTGTATGTAATCATTATTGAACCATCATAAAAGACTTGCGGAGACACTTCTATTTTAACATCGTCATCGCGAGATAAGCTGAATTTACGTCCGTTGGTTATATTATTACTCATACTTTCCTTAAATGTAGCCCAATCGTCTATGTTTGAGAAAAACAGTTTCTGATATTCCATAATCTGCTCCAATTTCGGTTCGTCTTGCATTTTATGTACATCAACAACCCACAACTTCATATAAGCTTTGTTATAAAATTTAAGCCGACGATTTGCACCGAAAATAACAACAGAATCCGTTAAATTATCCAATATATTTTGTTGCATAGCCGTTAATTCGTTTAAACGACGCATGGTTGCCAAACGATCGGAAACATCTTCATAAGCAAAAATAACGCCGTTCGGATGCGGCGCCCGCAAACGGCGCACGGTTCTGCCATCTGATAAATGCAACAAATCTTCTTTCGGTTCCAACAAATTATCAAAAACGCTTTGTTCGTCATCTTTATAAAGTTTAAAATCCGGAACCGGAGGTAACATCTTGTTATCGCGCACTGTTTCCAAAAATTGCAGGTATGTCGGTGCCGTTTCCAAAAACGCGGCATCCAAATTCCATAAATTTTTAAAAGATGCGTTGAAAAAGAATAATTTTGTTTTGTTGTCATAAATAGCAATAGCCGTACCCAAAGCCGACAGAATATCCAGATGGTTGTTCTGATTAATTTTAAAATTGCGTTTGGCTTTTTCCAACTCGGTAATATCATTCAAATAACCGACCGTACCGATTTTATCCAATATATCACCGACAAAATACGGATTTTCCTGAACTTCAAAATTATAAATTTTCCCATTGTGTACTGTACTATATGCAGTTTTTTGCATTTTTTTGGTTTTTTGAGCCTCTTTGGCTGCCTCACGTGCTACATTTTCTCCTTTGCCGTTACCAAGCTCGGCATTTTGTGCCACAACTTCATTTTTTCCGGCCAAGCCGCTGTATTCAACATATTTTTTGTTTACGGCTATTATATTCAAATTTTCATCTCGCAACCATAGCGGATAGTTTAAGCCGTCCACCATATTTTCAAATTGTTTCAAAGAACTTAAGACTGCTTCCTTATCGTTTTCAAGATCAGCCATTCTCTGAGCTTCGTCGCTGATATCCCTAAACCATACAATATCACAATACAGATTATTATCCCGACTTTGTACACGACTGCCATATACGCAAACATGCCGATGACGCCCCTTTAAGGTCAAAACATCTTCAAAGGCATGTCCTTCCTGTTTAAGCATTGCCACATATTTTTTTAAAATACGCGCGTCTTCTTTGTAAAACGAATCGGCAATATCCTCAAAAGACGAGGCCGTACCGTTTTTCAGCCCGAGCATAACCGCCAAACGCCGCGAACATTTTTCAAGCGTTGTTTTTTGCGGATCTTTAACTTTTTGGTCCGGATACACAAAACAAATATAGCCGTCTTTTGCCGTAAACAACAGCTCGTTACAACGTTCCCTGTCTCTTTTGATAAAATAAATTTTGCATTTTAGCTTATATACTTTTATTTGAAAATATATAATAACGCCGATCATGATTAATTCAATAACGACGCTCAGCAAAACCATATTTCTCAGTAATTCGTCACTCATTTGTTTTTCTTTAATAAAAAATATTTGCGCTCAAATTGATTTTATATTATATACGTCTTAATTGGCAATTAATTTTTTTAATTGATTGAGATTTTTTTAAAGATTGGAAAAAGAAACATGTATACTTTGGCTTTTGACACAACCGCTGACGGATGCTTTATTGCCTTATTAAACGACAATGTGGTGTTGGAAAAATTTCAGCAGGAAATGGATTTCGGGCAAGCGGAAGTTCTGATGCCTGAAATAGAAAAAATTCTCAATCGCCGACATCTTAAGTTTTCCGACATCGGTTTGTTGGCCGTGTGTGTCGGTCCGGGATCTTTTACCGGTGTGCGCTCTTCTATTGCGGCAGCGCGTTCTTTTTCATTAGCTCTACCCAATATGCAAATTACCGGTGTTTCTGCTTTTGAGGCATACGTTCACTCTCTTGAAATCAACGAACTGTCGGCTTTCAATGCCGTTATAATAGAAACTAAGCGTGATGACTTTTACTTCCAGCTTTTCAACGGTAAGTTGGAAAAATTGTGTGATGCCGTTGCTCTGCCTTATGAACAGATTATAGATATGCTGAAAGGTAAAACCGTTACCCTCATCGGCAACGGCGTGGAACGCTTTTTAGATAAACCGAGCGGGCTGACTTTGCATGCCATTCGTATGGATAAAAGTGCCGATATTGCCGATGTAGCCGCTTGCGCATTGCAAAAATTTCAAAACAAAAAATTGAATTATCCCAAACCGCTATACTTAAGAGCTCCCGATGTTTGTGTAAAATCGTAAAAATTATATGGATATCTGAAACAGAAAAGTGTATTACTTGTACAAATTGTTATTTAACCATTTAAAGTGAGGAAAAATTGACTAGATCCGAATTAATTGAAAAAATTGCTTCTCAAATGCCTAATTTAACTATTAGAGATATTGAAGGAATCGTCAGTGTGGTGTTTGATAAATTAACAAGTGCGTTGGCTGCGGGCGATCGTGTGGAAATTAGAGGTTTCGGCGCGTTTTCCGTTCGCAACAGGAAACCGCGTGTGGCGATTAACCCGAAGAACAAAACAAAAGTTGAGGTTCCGTCAAAAAACATCATTCACTTCAAAACAGGAAAAGAATTGCACGACAGATTGAATCCTTAACCCCTAATTTCAATCCGGTGCCATTTTTATATAAAGGATAATGATATGAGATTTGTTTATTATCTTATTGTTCTTCCGATTATTGCCATAGTGGCATGGCTTTTGTATGGTATCAGCACGTCGGAAGAAGGCATTGCTTTTGCACAATGGCCGCAAGATTGTATTAAACCGCAAATTGTTCTCATTATAGCTTTGGCTTTGGGATATATTCTGGGAAAGTTAAACTCGTGGTTTAATTATTTGCCGTTGCGTTATGATTTGAAACAACAAATGAAAACCAATAAGGTGTTGAATATTGAGCAGGAAAAATTAAATCATGCCGTTAATGATTTAAAACTCAATATTGCCGGCTTGCAAGAAAAAGTTGCAGCGAATCCCGAAATTGCCGTTGTTACGGAAACAAAAACCGTTGCCGGATTTTTTGAAAAGCTGAGAAAAAAATTGGGATTAAACCGCTCAAAGAAAGGAAACTGATTCATGAATTGGCTCACAGATATTGTTCGTCCGAAAATTCAAAAAACGACTCCGAAAGAAATTGCCGATAATTTATGGATAAAATGTCCAAATTGCGATCAAATGCTCTTTTCCAAAGAGTTAAAAGAATCACTCTACGTATGCACCTCGTGCGGTCATCATTTGCGATTGTATGTAGATAATCGCATGAAATTACTTTTTGATGACGGTAAATATACGCTTTTAGCTTTGCCGCCTATTGTTGATGATCCGCTTAAATTTAAGGATATTCAAAAATACAGCGACAGATTAAAGGCCAACCGTAAAAAAACCGGCAGTAACGATGCTATTCAGGTGGCACACGGAAGAATCGGCGAAATTGAGAGCGTTATGGCAGTTATGGACTTTTCGTTTATGGGCGGATCAATGGGAATAGCCGTCGGTGAAGGAATTGTAACGGCGGCTCATTATGCTTTATCTCACAAATTGCCGTTAATTACAGTGGCTTCATCCGGCGGTGCACGAATGCAGGAAGGTATGCTATCTTTAATGCAAATGGCGCGCACAACTGCGGCCATCAATCAAATCAAAGAAGCCGGTTTGCCGTATATTTCTATTTTGGCCGATCCGACAACCGGAGGTGTTTCGGCTTCATTTGCCATGCTCGGTGATATCAATATGGCCGAAAAAGGCTGTTTAATCGGATTTGCAGGTCCGCGCGTTATTGAACAAACCATCCACGAAAAATTACCGGAAGGTTTCCAACGTGCCGAATATTTGTTGGAACACGGTATGGTTGATTTGGTGGTTGAACGCAGTAAAATGAAACAGGAACTGGTTAAGATACTCCAAGTCTTGACGTCAAACATCAAAAAATAATTTTATACTATATAGCACAAAAGGACGGGATAAATTCACCCGTCCTTTTTTTGTTATATCTTAGTCATGGTATTATTTAAATGCGGAGGAATCATCTGCCGATAAGCACTCTCCGTATGTTGCCACACAGTGCAGCTGAGTTCCGTAAGAATCATTTTGAACAACACAGCACAGGCTCTTCGGTGATTGGCCTTTTCCGCCGCAAGAAGTCAGATCGTCAGATACATATGCTTTCTTTGTATCTTCCTCTCCTGTCCATGGTTTACAATGTCCTTGTGTATATGGCGCCGCACTGCCGTCCCATACACATTCGTAATCCTGTGCACAATTCAAATTTACGAGAAATTAATTTTTCGTTTCTTGGATGTAGGGTTTGATCAAATAATCCAATTTTTCTTTATCTTCATCGCCCCACCCCATAATGTAGTGTTTGCCGAAACATATTAATGGTGTTCCTGCCGGAGTTGTAATATCATATTCTTTAACAGATTTGGCAAAAAGACGTAAATTTCCCGGCATTTTAATATCAAAAGATTTAATTTTGGCATTTGCATGGTTTTCTTTGATATATTTTGCAGCTTCATGGCAATGCGGACAACTCTCCTGATAAAAGAAATATACTTCATTTTGACTTAAACTTGTAATATCTTCTTCGTTGCTGCAGGATACCGTTGCGAGAATGCCTAATGCGGCCATCAAGAGTTTTGCGGTTTTTATCATCTTTTCCTCATCTGTATAAAAATTTATCTGAAATTAGCGAATTTATGCCTTATTGTCAAGGTAAACATCTTGTTTGTTATTGATTTATTTTTTTATTTTTGATATGCTCGTCAAAGGAGAATTTGTATGGGAACACTATTGTCGGCAATACCTTTGGCTTCTATGAGCGGCGGTGTTTTGGGGTTTACATTTTCACTTTTACTGGTCACAATCATGCTCGGTTTGTGGGTGTTGGTATTGATGGTACTGCATCCGTTGCATGCCACGATTTTTTTATTGGCCGCATTGGCCGAATATGCAATTATTACTTTATTCGGCATTCATTTATGGATTGATTTCTTTACCTTTTTCGGAATTTATATTTTTTTGTTCGCAACTTACTTCCTTTTGTTGCGACGTTGGTTGCCCATACCGAAAACGGAAATTGAGCACCTGATAAAACTAACGCAACTCAAAGAAAACGGCCTGCTTTCCGAAGAAGAATTCAAGGCCGCCAAAAAGAAATTGCTCAAATTATAAATCAGTATACATCATCTTTTATTTCGGATTCTATCCATAAAGAATTCATAAAGGCTTGTTGTCTGTCATGTATCGTATCACAAGAAATATCTCCCGAAGGTGAAGCCAGACACTGAACACCGACATCTGCCGATATATAGTTACCATATTTTCCGTATATATCCAAAACAAGCGGCACCATATCTTCCGTTTCCATAATTCTGTCGGCGCAAAATGAAGAAACATACCGCGGATTTGAAGTTTCTCTGCGTCCGATGTTAAGCGTAAAGCACGTTTTGTCTTTATCCACCACCATATTGGCATTCCCGCTGTAATCCAAAGAAACGCCTTCTTCTTCAGCCGTAAATAAAGCCGAATCCTGTGCCGTATTGGCATAAGATGTATTTTTATATTTGGTGTTTTGCTTATAAAACGTTTCTATATCAAAAATAGCGATATAATCGGCATTTTCCGCAGAAGTGGCTGTTTTCATACCGCTTTCCGCAAACTTATTACTTAAAACGCGGCGAATCTGTCCGGCATAATTGCTACGCAAACTGCTGCGAAAATAAATACTCTGCCCGTGATCACTCGTCATATTGTTATCAATTTTCAAACGATACGGGTCTTGCGCACAAGCGGCAACAAGTAAACTGCTTAAAATAACCACATATTTTTTCATACAACCCTCTTTTATTTTTTCTCATTATAGCGAATATTTTTTAATATTTTATTGATAATATTTAGAATATAAGTATGCTTTCGTCAAAAGTAAAAAAAAATGGATACACAAGATAATAAAATTCAAATTTTTGCCTTAACGGACTGTCATCAGGAAGCCCGAAAATTATGTTGTCTTTTCAGCGGTATCATCAGGCGTGTTCCTCAAAACGGAAAAAACACGCTTATTTGTGACTGCGGAGACTTGTTCAAAGGAATTTATGACAGAGATTTATGTGTGAAAAGCTATTTATTGCTTCGTCAGCAGTTACCTGAAGCCAAAATCGTATTTGCTCTGGGCAATAACGATTTCGGTTTTAATCATAGTGATTTAGATTATTTAATACAAACCTCTCGCGCATTTAATCAGGCAAATATTCATGTTCTGTGCGCCAACCTTTTTGATACACAAACGGACACTTATCCGAAATGGGTTGATCCGTACATTTTGCTGGAAATGAACCGAAAAAAAGTTCTGGTAACTTCATTTTGCGTTAATTATATCCATCTGTATAAATTCGGATTGCGATTATCCGATATTCACGAGGCTTTTTTGCACTTAAAAGACGCAATTAAACACATCCGACCGGATGCCTTAATTATCTTAAATCATGCTTTATATCCTTGTTGCATGGATTTGTATGAAACTGCCGCGGAAAATGACATTCCCGTTGATTTAATTATCGGCGGACATGAACACACACCTTTAGCGCCGGATACGGAACATCATATTTATTATCCGCGAGCTTTCAGTCGAGCAATGTGTTGTTTTGACTTAAAATTCACAGAAAAACGCCCTCAAGTTAAATTAACCGAAATTATCAGTTGTAAAGAAGAAGATGTTAATCCCGTTTTTTTACCGTCACTGACTGATTATGAAAAAACTGCCGGTCTCAACACACCTATTGCACCAAGTGTTTTGAATTTGGAAAGGCAATATGCCGACCCTTGCGCCATCGGCACATTTATTGCCGATTTAATGAAAAATGCCGGTCGTGCCGATATTGCACTCATTTCAACCGGATACATCGTTCACGCACTCCGTTATGAGGAAAATAAAACATTGACACATTACAATGTAGAACGCGCTTTTTCATCAGAAACGCCCCTTCAAACCGTTATTTTAAAAGCGGCGGATTTAAAGGATATTTTTAACAATATGTTGCATTATCGCTATATTTTACAATCCGGAAACACGCGTTTTTTGCAGGCCTCTCAAAACATAACGATTGTTTGTCATCGCACAACCGAAAACATTGGTAAGGTTAAGCAAATTTTCATCAATGGTGAACCTTTGTTTGACGATAACGGCAAGGCATTGCACCCTGACGACACCTACGTTTGCGCCATAGATCCGTTCATCGGCGCCGGCGAATTGGGGTTTGATGCGTTCCGGCCGTTACCTAAAGAAACTCTGATGCGTAACAATCAGTTGGTAAAAATAAAGAATCTGTTCATTAAAGCTATTCAAGAAGCACCGAAGAAATATGCCAAAGGCACAAGTTATCCGGCTTACAAAATCATAGATGCGGAAGAATAGCTATTTAAACATTGTCTGGTAGATAATACTCAAGCTTTTTATGCAATTAATCCTCGGTTTTGGTGATATAATATCCCAACCGCGTTTTTTCATCATTTCAAACTGGCAAAGACAAATATTTTTAATTAAACGCAGTGCCATCACGTCTTTTTTGCTCATTTTATTAAGCAATCTTTCGGCATTTTTGAAACACGAATCGACCTGAACCGAAAACAAAGCACGCGCCACACCGATATTTTTGTTTTCCACCATATTGCGCGGTGTATCAATCGGTATATCCGCCTGTTGCAAGATTTCTGCCGGTATGTACAAGCAATCCCGTTTGGCATCATCCTTTATGTCGCGCAGCATACTGGTAACCATAACGGCGCGTCCCAAATTCTTAGCCAGTTCGCTGTTGGCAGATGGGTGCTGATTGACTACAATGCTCAGCGCCAGTTTAATCGGAACAACGGCCATACCGTTCACATATTTATCAAACGTTTCTTCGTCCGGAGCTTGTAACGGCGCTACAGCATTCAAATTTGCACTGTCCAATATTTGTTGCCATGCATTTTTCGGCAGATCAAAACGCATGCAGTTTTTATAAATTTTGCGACCGATATTGGTTGCCGGCACACCTTTATCATATATATTTTCCAATTCTTCTTTCCATGCTGCCAACAGGTACTTCTTTTCATTTCTCGGCATTTGTGCGTGGATAATACCGTCCAAGTGTTGGCAAAACGCAAACAATGTATATATTGCCTCACGCTCCGATTTTGGTAAACTTCTTGTACACCAAAATAAAGAAGGTTGTGACTTTTTGACTATACCGCCGACTGAAAGCATTTATATTCCTTTTTTTGTAACCGTCTGTTTCTTTACAAATAAAAACTGACAGATACTATACACAAAAATCCGCACTGCGTCAAGAAACTCTATTGTCAGTTGTTCATTTTTCGCATATTTTTCCGTTAAGAGCACCAGACTGTTCAGCAAAACAACCAACCGATATTTAACTCTTTTGGTTTTTACAACAGATAATATAACCGAACCGTCGCGGCAGAGACCTCTTAACTTGCTGAGTTGACGTTTTTTGCGCCATTTTAACTTTTGCAAAAACACATCTTTATCTTGCAACATTTGCAACAATATCAATGCCGTAAGCATAGATTGCATCGGTAAATATGTGCTTGGTGTTTCATCATTTAAAACCATCAGCAATCTTGCCAACGGCGAGATAATATTACCCAATACATCCGACATCTGTGCTTCGCTCGTCGGTAGTTTACCCGTTGCCAAATACCGCCAAGCCGCCAACGGTTCCAACAATAAATACAACGATAAATTTTCACGCAGAAACTCTTGTTCAAGCTGACAAACAAGATTACTTTTAAGTTTGCAACCGCGCCGAATTGCCTTTTCCAAAAGTCTGATTTTTTCCGCCTTTATTTCCGTAGATATTCCTTTTTTGGTATAGTGTTCCCACCCCAAGCGCAAATAAAGCAGATATAAATTAAGCAACTTTTCGTTTTTAACCAAGTCGGACAGTAAAGGCTTAACAAGCATCAATTTGCTCCATCCATGCCGTAAAATCTTGCAATGCACGTTGACAATATGCAACTTTGCGCTCTGCTCCTTTAATTTTTCTGAATTTTCCTTTAGCGGTTACTTCACCCTGAATGGTCGGAAAAATACCGAAATTAATATTCATCGGCTGATAATCCGCGGTTGTATCATGCAAATGTTGCAACATTGCACCGGTTGCCGTTGTCGCCGGCGGTGTTATCGGAGTTTTTCCTTGTATAATCATAGCGGCAAAATAGCCGGCAGACATTCCGACATTGGCACTTTCCACATAACCTTCACATCCGCTGATTTGTCCGGCGAACATCACATTCGGTTGAATTTTCAACCTGAGAAATTCATCCAACAAATCAGGACTTTTAATAAAGGTATTTTTGTGAATGCCTCCCAAACGGGCAAATTCTGCTTTTTCCAGCCCCGGAATCATTCTGAATATGCGTTCTTGTTCGCCATAACGCAATTTTGTTTGAAACCCGACAATATTACGCAATGTATCTTCTTTATTATCTTGGCGCAATTGCACCACAGCATAAGGTTTTTCCGCACTGTTCGGGTTAGTTAAACCGACCGGCTTCATCGGACCGAATAACAGCGTATCGCGCCCGCGCTCGGCCATAACCTCTATTGGCAAACAACCATCAAAATAATTAGGTTCTTCAAAATCATGAAACGGCATCTTTTCCGCACCCAGCAGAGCATCCACAAAATTATAATATTCGTTTTTGCTCATCGGACAATTGATATAATCAAATTTGTCGCCCTTATCATATCGCGACTGGTACCACGCCTTGGTAAAATCTATGCTGTCTTTATATACCACGGGTGCAATGGCATCATAAAACGACAAACTGTTATGATTGACTTTTTGCAAAATCGCCTCAATGAAATTATTGCTGGTCAGCGGACCGGTCGCAATAATTGTCAGCGGATCATCGGATAAAGGAAAATCCGTTATTTCTCTTTCAATAATCTCTATCAGTTTTTCCTGACGAATTCTTTGCGTCACTTTAGCGGAAAACCCTTCTCTATCAACAGCCAATGCACCGCCGGCCGGCACTCTGCATTCATCGGCACATTGCATAATCAACGAGCCGAACATCCGCATTTCCTGATGCATCAAACCAACGGCATTATGTTCGGCATCATCGGCGCGAAAAGAGTTTGAACACACCAATTCGGCAAAATTTTCACTTTTATGCGCCGGCGAAAATTTCAATGGTTTCATTTCAAACAGCTTAACGGAAATACCGCGTTTTGCCAACTGCCACGCCGCCTCGCATCCCGCCAAGCCGGCTCCGACTATGTGTACCGTTCTTTTCATTTTTTACCTCAGTCCCCAATTTAATGTTTTTTCAAGTTCTTGTAAATATGAAATATTTAACTTATTAAGGCTTTTTTAAAACGAATCACATATAATTTTTCATTATAGATTGAGCGAGATAAAAAATGAAACGAGATAAATCCTATAATATTTGGGCAATTTGTACGGCACTGTGTCTTATTTTACCCTCAAGAGTTAATGCGCAGAAAGTAGCGGAAAATACTCCTCCCGAGGAAACATCCTTTACCGGATATATTCAGCAAAACAATGAAGAAACATCTTCTGTTTCTACGGATGAATCCGAAGACAACGGTACTTGGATTGATAATTTGGTTTCCAAAGTTGCGCAAAAAGGTTCTCAAGCCCTTTCTTCCGAGCAGGAAGTCGTGCCGGTTAAACGTTCCAACGCGTCGGTTTTTGATATTGCCGGCATAATGCTCAGAATGGATCGCCAACAGGTTGAAGATGCCATGAAAAAACGCGGATATCAGAAAATATATGAACATATGGATATTCCGAACTTTATTCGTTGGCGTTATGAAGACAGATGCCGCCGTGAAAATGTTATCGGCTACGAACGCATTATGAGCTGTGTTCACAAATTGGCCGAGCAGAATAATTATCAATACGTTCAAGAAATGAAATTCAGCAATTTCCAAACTCAGGAAAGCATTGACTTATATTTAACCAGCAACTTTACCGGCAATAAAGTTTATCGGATAATGTATGAAACAGAAGCCGCCAATGTAACGGGTAGCGGTGCAAAAGCAGAATATCTGCGCAATATGAAAGTCTTTGATTTCTGGAAGAAAATTAACCAAAAATACGGACATCCGGATAATAAAGACGAAGTTTCTTGGGGTTTGGGTGAAAAAAAGCCGTATTTGCGTGCCAAAACGGGAAAGTTGCTTTTGGAAGATCCGATGCTTTTGGAATTGGACTATACGCGCATGTCACGGGAAGATAAAAAGTTTATGAACACATCTGTTTACACATTTTAGGAAAATACAATGTTATATACGCCTATGGAATTAGCAGAAATTGTCAGTACACGTATTGCCCATGATTTGGGCGGCACAATCGGAGCTCTCGGTTCGGCTTTGGAGCTTATTGCCGAAAATAACAATGTTATGGATGCCGACACACAAAAGATAATTACATCAGCCGCGAACACTTTGAAGGCTCGCCAACGCTTCCTGCGCATTGCTTTCGGCCTTGACACTAAGGCGAATAACAGCGAAGAATTGAAAAAGATATGTGAAGATTATATCACAACTTTCGGTAATCCGGCAACCCCGATTGAATTAAATATCAATACAATTTCTCCCGAAATTGCAAAACTTGTTTTCTTGTGCGTCATGACCGCGGCAGATATATGTATGCGCGGCGGAAAAATTTCTATTGAAATAAATAAAAACAATATGACATTGAATGTTGCTTCCGATTATAAATTAGTTGCAGGCAAAATAGCTGTTTATAAAGACATAATCAATGGTAACAAGCCTCAAGAATACATATCACAATATGTTCAGCTGATTTATTTACGTGAACTTTTAGGCAACGATGTACCAATGCAACTTAATGTGTCGGAAAATGAAATGACACTGATTATCGGCTAGATTTTATTATAAAATTCGCAAGAATGGTATTTTTTGTTCTGTAATTCTTGCTCTTATTTTCCCTATCATTGCGAGTGTAGTGAGGCAATCTCGTGCGGTTTTTATCGTGGGCAAAAACCAACGTTTTTGCCCAGCCGATAAACCGAGAACATTTTAAGAACGTTATGACTGAATGAAAATTGCCTGAATTCTAGTGTTCATAAGACTCACAGGCCAATTTAATAAAAAATCAAAAATAATCAAAAAAATATTGACAATAAACGTTGGTTTTGTTACAATTAGACAAAATCAGTAAAGTATGCTGTTAATG
>JAFVBT010000090.1 GCA_017479785.1 Alphaproteobacteria bacterium | reverse complement strand
TCTTTATGCTTTTTGAAGAAGCATACGCCGTCAATTTCAATACCGACTTCGTACTTGCGCAGTTTTCTGACATAGCAAGGAAGTGATACAAACTCGCCGTTTATGTAATGAACGACATTGTAGGATAATGCGGAAGTCTGGTGTTTCAGCCATTCCTTATATCCCGCCGCCAAACCTTCCATCTCTTCGGATGAAACGTCAAACTGCTTGAGCAATTTGTAAATTGCAAACGCTGATTTATTCATAATCTGATAATTTGCCGCTGTCCTTTCAGCGGATTTATAATTTATAAATAATGATTTTTCGGTCACATTTTAGACAGAATTTTCAAATAAGTCAAGAACTTTTCTTCATTTGTGTAGAAATCCGTTATTTCCACTGCCGACACGTTTTGCGTATGCGTTACAGCCGCTTTAATCACAGAACCGACATCTAGGCCTTGTTGCTGTAATTTATCTTCAAAATACAATGCGGTAACCGCCGTACGAAAACAATATGCTGCAACGGTTATATCACCTTTTAATATTTTATGTTTTAATTTTCCGGCCGATATTTGAAAATCAATAAACTCATTTTTGTGTGCACCGCTTCCGCCCTGCCGATATTTGATTTCAGCCAAATCTGTCTGAAACAGCGGCATTGTCACATCTTGCTCATTACATGCCATAAATTCATTCAAACGTGTTATATCGGGATATGCTTGTAAATACTCATACGCTTGTAACAGCATATCTGTTTTATCCAAATTTTTTACCGTAACGGCTTCCGGTGTTTGTTGCGCTTCATATTCATCAAAAACATATCGGAGTTTCGGGAATGAATAAATTTTTGCCATTTCATAAACGGCTTGTGTTTCGCGCCGTATTTTTTCTTTCTTGGATATTTTGATATTTTCAGTCTGATGATGTTCGGGTACAATATCGCCTATAACAGCCTCCCCCATATCATGCAACAGGCACATTTCAACAACGTGCCGAACATTAATTTGCATTTCTGCAAGTTGGTTCTCTTTTTGCAAAGCCATTAAAGCCATACGCCATGAATGTGCCGCAACGGTTTCCGCATTCGGCACACCGCGCATTACCCACCCCGTACGCTTCAAACAACACAGCGCATCAATTATTTTCTGAAAATAAATAAATTTATCACTTTCGGACATGGCATCCGCCGCTATTTATTACCGCCGAGCAGCTCATTCAAATCTATTTCTTCATATGCTTCGTCAGCCGATTTTGAACTTGCCGTCTCGTCGTCATCCTTCAAAATATCCAAGGCTGCCATTTCTTCGGCAAACTTATCGTTAAAAATTTCTTTTAACTGGGTTTTATCTTTCATTTTTTCATCATAGGAATCGGCAATATCAACCGGCGCACCGAACGGATTGTCTGCTTCTAAAGAACCGCTTTCCGTCGGCACTTCATAATCGGCATTTTCACTTACAACCCCATACGGATTATCAGATTCCAACATTGCCGGATTGGTTGGTGGCGGTAAATCAGGCATATCATCGGTAGAACCGACATTTTCCGCACCGAACGGTGTATCCGAACTATATAATGACGGATCTATTCCGGCTTCAATTTTCGGCAAATGTTTACCGGTTGAATTTTTCACCGGTGCACCAAACGGATTTTCTGCTACATATTCGGGAGTATCGGCTAAAACTTTATCATTATCGGAAGTATTCTCTTGTGTTTCCAATGATACGGCTTCAATGTCCTCATTGGAAAGATATTTATTTAAATCAATACTGTCAGATGATTCCAACTCATTTTCCGAAACTTCCTCGGCAATCACTTCCGGCTCCGATTTAATTTCCGCAATTTCTTCTGCCACTGCTTCATGCTTGTCTTCTGAAACTTCTTTTTCTTCCGACACAACATCTGTTTGCTTTTCATCATTATCCTCGGACGGCAAAATATTTTCCGTATCTTTTATATTTTTTGAATTATCAAATTCTTCCGCTTCAACATCATTTTTTTCTTCCGAAAAATCCGTAAAACCACGTTGCGACAACATATTTTTTTGCATTACATTATGCATCAGCGGCAACAGATAATCTAATTTTGATGAAATATCTTTCAAAGCATCATCATAGTTTTTCTGTTGTTTTTTCAGAACGGATAATTCTTGTGAAATTTCATTCAAATTTCGTGTCATCTGATTTTTGATACTTTCAAAATCCTGCCCGAATTGCATCAGCTTTTCGGAAACTGCCGTCATCTCCGTAAAATCAGGCATCTGATTTTTAGCCGATAATGTTTCTTGAATTTCCGTCAGTCTGTTGTTTAAACTTTCAATACCGAAATCAACCTTCTTGGAAAAATTGTCACTCGGTAAATCACTCAGACGTTGATTAATGCTTTCCAACCCCTGACGCAGTGTTTCTGCCGCAATATTGTTATTTTCCGTCAGCATATCTGCAAGCGGCGCAATATCCGGAGCGACAACTTCACCCGATGTTACTGCCGGCAACGTTAAAGATTGCATTTTATCAATAATTCTGTTTATTAAGGCCGAATCCTGTTTTTTATTTTGATAATTTTCAAATCCGACAGATACCAAAGACGTAATAACCGTAGATAAAACAAACAACAATAAGGATCCGTATGAAAGCATTTTCCCGTTCTCGGCTTCATGCTGATCAATAAATGTGTAATACATAAATGCACAAAACAAACAAATACTGAGAACAATACCGAATGCCCGTATTAAAGCCAAAACAAATTTCATAAACCCTACTCCTCATAATTATTATTGTTGTAATTATAAAGATTTTTTTCATAAAATGCAACAACAAGCTGCGTTTATTCTCTTTTTTATTAAAAAGTCTGCTCGCGGGTTTTATGTAAAACAATTGCCGGAAAATCTTCATGCACTTTATTCAAATGCCATGCATTGCGTGCCAAAAATACCTTTGCACCGTCATAATCTTCCGCTAAATTGAACATGTTTGTATTATAAAATTTATCCAACTGAGCCTTATCCTCACAGCTGATCCAACGTGCCGTAAAATATTGTGTCGGCTCAAACAACACATCAACATTAAATTCCGTCCGCAATCTGTCGGCAATAACCTCAAACTGCAACGCACCGACCACACCGATAATATATTCGGCACCGGACAACGGCTTAAAAATACTGGCTCCGCCCTCTTCGGCAATTTGTTGCAAAGCGTTAGCCAAATGCTTGGATTTTAACGGATCTTTGGCACGAACGGATTTTAACAACTCCGGAGCAAAACTCGGAATTCCTGTATAATGAATCTTCTCGCCCTCGGTCAATGTATCGCCGATTCTGAGCTGTCCGTGATTGGGAATACCGATAATATCGCCGGCGTAGGCATCTTCGGTCAATTCACGTTCCTGTGCCAAAAACATCACCGGCGTGGCAATTTTAATTTCTTTGCCGGTGCGAACCTGCAATAAGCTCATACCGCGCTTAAAGTGTCCCGAACAAATACGCATAAAGGCAATTCTGTCACGATGTTTCGGATCCATATTGGCTTGAATTTTGAAAATAAAACCGGTCACTTTAGGCTCTTTAGCCTGTACCACTCTCTTGGCACTCGGTTGCGGACGCGGTGTCGGCGCCAACTTATGCAAACCTTGCAAAACTTCGCGCACACCGAAATTATTTATGGCACTGCCGAAAAAGACGGGTGTCAATGCGCCGGACAGGTAATCTTGTAAATTAAATTCCGGACAGAGTTCGCGCACCATTTCTACATCTTCACGCAATTTGGCTGCGGCATGTGCCGGCAGCAATTTATCCAACTTCGGATCATCTAATCCCTGACATGTTTCTATTACATCATTAATTTGTGATTTGTCACCGGTTTTGTTCATTAAAATCAGCTGGTCATTAATTAAATCATAACACCCGAGAAAATCCTTACCGCTGCCGATTGGCCAACTTGCCGGTGTTACCTCCAATGCCAACGTATTTTCAATATCGTCCAATAAGGCAAACGGGTCCAACCCTTCACGATCTAATTTGTTTATAAAAGTCAAAATCGGAATATTGCGCAAACGGCAAACTTCAAACAGCTTTTTGGTTTGCGTTTCAATACCTTTGGCCGAATCAAGCACCATAACCGCCGAATCAACTGCCGTCAGCACACGATACGTGTCTTCGGAAAAATCTTCGTGCCCCGGTGTATCCAAAAGGTTGAATG
>JAFVBT010000089.1 GCA_017479785.1 Alphaproteobacteria bacterium | reverse complement strand
TTGACATCTTGGTGTGGTAAAACAATGATGATTAACATAAAAATATGAATAAATTATTGCGAATAAAAAAATAACATAGAAAGTATATACTTTCTATGTTATAGGTTGGTCGGGAGTAGAGGATTGGCCCATAAATTCGCCGCACAGGCCCTCATCGCTGGCGCGACCGGCGCACCTGCGTGCGCTTTTCGCTTGAGTGCGAACCAGCTTCTCGCTGTTTCAAATCCCACCACACCAAACCAAACAAAAAAAACCACCCAAATGGTGGTCTGTTTGTTTGGTCAACGTTTTGGGATTACTTCGCTTTGCTACGTGCTCTACGCTCATCGGCTAAAGCCGACCGGCGTTATTCCGCCTTTCGCTTGAGTGCGAACCAGCTTCTTGCCGGTTCACCCTGTCACTCCGACAAAACAAAAAAAACCGCCCTTGCAGGCGGTCATTGTGTTTGGTCGGAGTGACGGGATTCGAACCAGCGACTTCTACGTCCCGAACGTAGCGCTCTACCAGGCTGAGCTACACTCCGCTGTTGCAAACTATCTTTTAATACAAAAAAATATTATTGCAACAAAAATTTTACATTTTTTATATTTTTTTATTCAGCCGGTTTATTTTCATTGTTTTGGGCTGCAACTTGAGACGGACTTTCGGAATTGTCTTTTTCCATTGTCTTAACGTCAAAAACCTCAAATTTCTTACGCGATTTTTCCTGCGCCGCTCTCAGCTTGTGAAACTGTTCTTTCTGCTCTTCCGTTAAGATGGCCTCAAAGTCATTCAAACTTTTGGCTTCCAGTTCACGTGCTTGCGCACGCAACAAGTAAATACTTTTCAGCAATTGATCCATTTTTAAACGGCTGTCACTGCTGATATATTTTGCCATATCAAGTTGTTCTACACTCAAATTCATATTTTTGATGTAATAACTGATTTCTTCATCATACTCTTCTTTTGTTTTATCGTCACCTTCCGGTTCTTCTTCAACAACGACTGCTACTTCCTCAATTTCTGCAGGTTTGGCATTTTCTTCTTGCGTTGCATTTGATGTTTCTTTGTCTTCAGATACTTCCGTCTCAGGTTCTGTCTCAATAACAACGTCTTCTACAGTAATATTATCTTGAGGTGCATCTGCTTCTGCATTAGCATCCGATTGAACTGTTTCGTCTGCAGATTCGGTTTCTTCTATTACCACAACGTCAGTGGCATCATCCGACACACTCGCTTCTGCGGTAGCATCCGATTGAGCTGTTTCGTCTGCAGATTCGGTCCCTTCAGTTACCACAACGTCAGCATCGGATGTATCGCTGTTCTGAACGCCTTCTGTCGGTGTAATGACTTCCGTTTCAGATTGAATTTCAACCGGAACATCAGATGTGTTTTCCTCAGCGTTTTCTTCTTTATCGTTCGGTAAGTTATCTGTTTCGTTAGCATCATTCTCACCGACATATTCATTATCTTCTTCAACTTCCTCTTTAGGATTCGGAATGTATTTAGCTATTGCAACGTTACCGGCTCCTTCCAGAATAACTATTTCACCGACTGAATCTTTAGCCGAACGAGCGGCATCATCTGCCAAATCCGATACATTATTAACAAGCCTTTCCGCGCCGGTTTCAACACCGAAATCATCCCCGCTGTTCTCCTCTGCGCTGACAACAGGTGCATATGCCAACAATAAACTTAATGCAATAATTAAAGATTTCATTTTTTATTCCTCTCACAAAATTATTATCTATTTTAATAACATAAGTTGTAAATTTCAAGCCCGATTTTAATATCCGGACATCTTCTTGCGTGATGGTCTTTCACCCTCAGGTTTTCTGCCGGCGCGCTTAGCATGAAGATATTGGTATTTATCAAATTTTATCCTTTGTTGTTCATCAAGAATTTCTCTGATTTTTTGGTCATCTTCTTTGTAAATTTCTCCGATTTGCCGATGCGCTTCGTGAATCTGACTTCTTAATTCGGCAATCTTAGGCGCGCTTTCATTGTATATGGCATTAATTTCAGCTTCCTGTTGTTTGTTTAATTTCAGAATTTTATCCCAATCAATACGATTATGCTGCCTTTTCGGTAACAATGGTTGAGGATTCTCTCTTACTTGCGGATGTTTTTTATTTTCTATGCCGGTTTGTAAATGTTCGGCATGCAAACCCTTAGCGGCATTTGCTTGAGTTGCAGATAATATAAACAAAAGACACACACCGGTTTCCAATAACTTTTTATACATTGTTTTCTGACTTTCATTAATTTTACGACGAAATTATACAAGATTATTATTTTTTTTCCAGTCTTTTTTATAAATTTTGTTGCATACCTTTCTTATTTTATGTATCGTGAGCGAAAAAGGAGAGGGTATGAAAATTTTTTATTGCGGAGATATTGTTGCACGTTCGGGACGTGAGGTTGTTCTGGAAAATATGGAAAGAATTAAAGAGGAATATAAACCCGACGTAGTGATATTAAACGTGGAAAATGCCGCGCACGGATTCGGTGTGACAGCCGGTATATGCCGCGATTTTTTGGAAAAAGGTGCTGATATACTGGTGACCGGAAATCATTTCTTAAATCAACGCGACATCATACCTTTTTTAGATAGTTGCAAAGTTATTATTCGTCCGGCAAACATTCCCGAAAATAATCCCGGACGCGGTTTTGTGAAATATGAATTACCGAACGGACAGACAATATTGGTTGTTCAGCTTCTCGGGAGATTATTTATGGAAGCGGTTGATTGCCCTGTACAAACGATTGATAATATTTTGAAAAATTATACTCTCGGGCAAAATATAAATGCTGTTTTTGTTGACATTCATGCCGAAGCAAGTTCCGAAAAAATGTCGTTGGCATATTATTTGGATGGCAGAGTTTCGTGTGTTGCCGGAACCCATACACATGTGCCGACTGCTGATGCCCGCGTATTGCCTGAAGGAACGGCATACATTACCGATGTCGGAATGTGCGGTAATTATGATTCTGTTTTAGGTTTTGATAAAGAAGCCCCGATTAATCGTTTGCGCCGGCATTTTACGGCCGTTAGGC
>JAFVBT010000088.1 GCA_017479785.1 Alphaproteobacteria bacterium | reverse complement strand
GATGTCACCGGGCGGCGTTCACTCTCATCAAAATCATATTGTCGCGTTGTGCGAAATCTTAAATCGTAACGGAATAGATGTATGCGTTCATGCCTTTTTAGACGGGCGTGATACCCCACCGACATCGGGCGAAAGCTTTTTGGCGCAATTTAGCGAATCGGTTAAAGATATGCCGCATGTGCGTATCGCAACTTTATCCGGTCGTTTTTATGCCATGGATCGTGATAAACGTTGGGATCGCGTTGAATTAGCATATAACAACATTGTTTCGGCTGACGGCAAACGCTATAATACAGCCGACGAAGCCATAAAAGCCTCATACGCAGCCAATGTAACGGATGAATTTGTCGTACCTTGCGTTTTGGGAGATTACCGGGGTGCCGAAGACGGCGATGCGGTTTTGATGGCCAACTTCCGTGCTGACCGTGCCCGAGAAATTTTGTACGCCCTGTCCGATAAAGATTTTACCGGATTTTCCAGACAAAAGACCGTTGATTTTTCAATAAGTGTCGGCATGGCCGAATACTCTGTTGATCATAATCGGTTCATGAAAACGATTTTTGCACCGGAAGCCTTAAAAAATATATACGGCGAAATCATTGCCAATCATGGCATGACACAACTGAGAATCGCTGAAACGGAAAAATATGCGCATGTCACATTTTTCTTTAACGGCGGCGAAGAAAGAATGTTCAAAGGTGAAGATAGAATTTTGATTAACAGTCCGAAAGTTGCAACTTATGACTTAAAGCCGGAAATGAGCATTTATGAAGTTACCGATGCTTTGGTTGAAGCAATAGAAAGCAAAAAATATGATACGATTATATGCAACTTTGCCAATGGCGACATGGTCGGACATACAGGCATCATGAAGGCGGCTTTGCAAGCTGTTGCCGCAGTTGATAAATCACTCGGTCGCGTGATGCAAGCCATCAAAAATGTTAACGGTGTGCTTTTGGTGACAGCCGATCACGGTAATGTTGAAAAGATGGTAGATGAAAATACCGGTCAGCCATACACGGCACACACGGTCGGCAAGGTTCAAGCCGTTCTTTACAATGCGCCGGCACAAGTTAAAGGTTTGAACGACGGACGTTTGGCCGATATATCCCCGACTTTATTGGATTTGCTCGGCATTGAACAGCCGGCAGAAATGACAGGACACTCGTTGTTGAAAAAATAAGGACTTTATTGTGAAAAACACGCTTTTCATCATTACAGTTTTGAGCTTGATAACGGCTATTGCCCCAAATACCGTAGCGGCGGCCGTATCCAGTGCCGATGTTGCCAAAGTTGAAGAGCAGGCACGCAAAGCAAAGCAAGAGCGCCAAAAATACGAACAGCAGGCGGCCCAAGTTAAAAAAGAACTTGACGGTATCAATCAAAATTAATTGCTGCCGCCAAAAAAATTCAAAATGGTGAAGATGAAGTCCGTAAAAAGCAAGACGACTTGGAAATTCTGCAAAAACATTTGGCCGAATCGGAGAAGAAATTCAATCGCGAACACGGTATGTTGATTGAAACATTAGCCGCTTTGCAAAACTTAGCTTTGCGCCCATCGGAAGCTGTTTTGGTGCAACCGTTGTCACCGGTGGATGTTATGCGCAGCAGTATTTTGTTGCGCGGCAGCGCACATGCGCTTGAAGGCCGGGCACAAATCATTCGCCAAAGCATTGAAGATATCAGTCGCCAAAAAGATGAAATTGCCGGACGCTTGGCTGATATTGAAAAAGAAAATAAAGAACTTGAAAAGCAACAGGCTGATATGAAAGTTTTATCTAAGCAAAAAAGCGAAATGTACAGCAAACTTTCTACCCAAAGCAAGGAAGCTCAAGAAAAAGCAAAGGCTTTAGCCAGTCAAGCAAACAACTTGCGTGATTTGGTTGCAAAATTGGAAAAGCAGAAAGAATTACAGCAAAAACAAATGGCCGAGAAATCTCGTTTGGCGCGCGAACGTGCAACAGAGGAGCTCCGTGCTGCCAACCGACCGGATTATGCGCCGCAATCGCAGGAGCCAACCGGTTTCGGCAAAGCAAAAGGACGTTTATCGCGTCCGGCACGCGGCCCTGTTGTCACAAAATTTCATGCCGAAATGTCTAAAGGAGTTATTTCCAACGGTATAGACATCAAAACGGTTTCAAAGGCACAAGTTATTGCGCCATACGATGGTACGGTTATTTTTGCCGGTCCGTTCAAGAATTTTGCCAATTTGCTCATTATTGACCACGGCGAAGGCTATACCTCTCTGTTGAGCGGTTTGGCTGAAACCGATGCTTCTGTCGGACAGATGCTTTTGGCCGGTGAGCCGGTCGGCACTATGCCGGCAGGCGATAATGTGAAATTGCACATGGAAATCAGAAAAAAGAATCGTCCGGTTGATCCGAACGAATGGTTATCAAAATAACAAAGGAATAAAATTATGATAAAAAAATCGTTGATTGCTTCAGCTTTAATTTTCAGTCTTATCGCATGCACTTCGTATGCCAAAGAGAAAAAAGAACAGGAACAGGTAAACACCTATGAACTGCTCAACATTTTCGGCGAAGTTATGGAGCGCACCAAAACTTCCTATGTGGAAGAAATATCCGATAAACAGTTGGTGGAAGCGGCAATCAACGGTATGCTGACATCTTTGGATCCGCATTCCAGCTACTTAAATGCCGAAGATTTCAAGTATATGAATGAACAAACACAAGGTAAATTCGGCGGTCTCGGCATTGAAATTACTCAAGAAAACGGTGTTGTTAAAGTTATTTCCCCGATTGATGATACGCCGGCAGCAAAAGCTGGTATTAAAGCCGGTGACTACATTACCGACATTGACGGCGAAACGGTAATCGGCTTAACCTTAAACGAAGTTGTCAGCAAATTACGCGGCAAGGTAGGCACCAAAGTCAAAGTCACTATCCGCCGCGTAAATGCAAAACCTTTCACCGTAACTTTGACGCGTGATGAAATCAAAATTCAATCGGTTAAAAGCGAACTGAAAAATGAAGACATTCTGTATATCCGTATTTCCGGTTTTAATGAAGATATTGATGAAGATATCCGCAAAGCCGTCACGGATTCACAAAAGAAATTGAAAAATAAATTAGCCGGTTTGGTTATTGATGTTCGCAACAATCCGGGCGGACTGTTGGATCAGGCCGTTAAAGTTTCTGATCTGTTTTTGGAACAAGGCGAAATTGTTTCCACACGCTCGCGTAATGAAGAAGACACCGTTAAATATTCTGCAACACGCGGTGATATTGCCAAAGATTTGCCGATTGTCGTTATGATTAATGAAGGTTCGGCATCGGCGGCCGAAATTTTATCCGGTGCATTGCAAGACCATCACCGTGCGGTAATTTTGGGCGAAAAATCGTTCGGTAAAGGTTCGGTTCAAACGGTTATTCCTCTCAGAAACAACGGCGCAATGCGTATTACAACCGCGCGTTATTACACGCCTTCCGGTCGTTCCATTCAGGCCAAGGGTATTGAACCTGATGTTGTTGTCAAGCAGGCAAAAATTGAAGAACTTGAGGATTACGGCCTGAATATCAGTGAAGCTAACCTGAAAGGTGCGCTTAAAAATGAACAAACCGGCGATAAGAAGAAAGATGCCGAAAACAAAAAAGACAATAAAGAAATAAAGGATTATCAGCTGATTCGTGCGCTTGATATGGTTAAAGCCTTGTATTTATATGGTCAAAACGACAACAAAAATGTTATTGATAATAAGGCAAAAGATCTTGCAAAGGCATCCGACGACAAAACAAAAGATAAAAAATAGCAGGTGGCAACGCCAATGGCAGAGTATTATCGCCCGAATGCAGGGATTGTCATATTTAACCGACAACGCAAAGTCTTGTTGTGCTTACGCAATGATATTGCCGGCGCATGGCAATTTCCGCAGGGCGGTATAGAAAAAGGCGAAACACCTCTGCAAGCGGCTTTGCGCGAATTAAAAGAAGAAACCTCCGTTACTTCGGTATCACCGGTTAAAACACTGAATAAAGCTGCACGATATCGTTTCACACCGGAGATCATTGCTTCCATGCAACAACGCGGTTTCAATAATGTCGGACAGGATATGTTTTGGACGCTTGCCTTTTTTGAGGGCGAAGATACTGAAATTAATCTCAAAACCGAACATCCGGAGTTTTCGTCTTTCCGTTGGGGAACAATTGAAGAAGCATATCAGTTGATTGCCAATTTTAAGAAACCGGCTTATGCTGTTGCCGTTGAAGAATTTGCACCGATTATCTCTCAATATACCTTCCCGACAGATAAGTAAATTTAATACGGTCGGTCTTTCATATCGGCTTTAACACGCTCTTTCAAATCCGCAATTTTTAAACTCAACGCTTTATTTTTGGATTTTTTCGCGGCATTTTCCAAGTGTATTTTGGCCATTTCCAAGTTACCGATGGCATAATTGTATTCTGCAGCGGCATATAAGGAAGATGCCTTATCATTGTTTAAATCATAGGCACGAGCCAAAAGCTGCCAGCTGAAAGCATCTTTATAGCTGATAAGCGATTGCTGCAGCAAATTTATAATACGACGCACATTTTGTTTGGCTCCTGAGCTTTCCAGTAAAACATGAGCCAAACTGGCTTGTAAAATATGGTTATTCGGCAACAACTTTAAGGATTGTTCGTATGCGGCAACGCTTTCATTTACTTTTCCGCTTTCAAACAAAAACTGCCCTTTCAGTTCATAGAAATAAGGGTTTTGCTGCTGAGATTTTATAAGAGAATCAGCTAAAAACAGAGCCTCGTTAATTTTTCCCTCACGAAAATTCAAAATACTGCGTGCATATTGTCCGGCAGCAGAATTATCCTTATTCGGATACAAACGATGAACCTTATTTTCATCCCATAAAAAGCCGGCCAATTTGGCTTGCACCAATTTTAATTTACCATCCAACGGACTTTGTTGAGAATAATGATTGTTTTTGCTGCTTTCTTCAAAATGACTGATACGCTCTGTTGTTAACGGGTGCGTTCTGAAATATGGATTTTCCTCAATCCCGCTCAACGCATATTGCTTTTTGATTTTACGCATAAAATTTTTCAAGCCTTGAGTAGATTGTTGTGTTTTATTCAGTAATTTCACGGCACTTTCATCGGCACTTCGTTCCTCTTGCACCTGATAGTGCATAATACTGTTCAAAGCGGAACTTTGCGCTCCCAACAGTACAGCCATGGCCGCATCACCGCGGCCGGTAGAAACGGCAGCGGCACCGGCAGCAAGCACCGAACCGAGCATTACATATTGCATATTTTCCAATTTAATTTTCTGGCGAACAATATGCCCACCCATAATGTGTCCGGTTTCGTGCGCCAAAATTCCCGCCAATTCATTGGTATTTTCGGCATTCAAAATCGTACCTGTATTGATGAACATATAATTTCCGTCACTGACAAAGGCATTCAACGAATTGTCATTGACAATAAATATGTTATTGGCATTAAAAGGTACACCGGCCGCCTGAAACAACGGACGAACAACTGCAACCAAATAATTCTGAGTTTCAGCATCTGAAATTAAAGTAATACCGGAGGCAACGGCCTGTTTTATAAAGCAAACCGTACCAACCAAACAGCATAAAACAAAGGCTATCAGCCGATTAATTTTTGCCACCATGATTTTTTCTCCGGTTTAGCCTCTTCTGCTTCAGGCTTCTCGGCGCGCTCGTAGTTTCCGTCTCTCTTTTCATATCGCCGATTACGACGATTTCGTCCGCCATTGCGGCGCAAGTGGAAACGACGTTCGTTTTCCTCGTTTTCATATCCTGCATCTTCGCTGTCATCATAATCGCAATCGTCAACATTGTCAGCTTCATAGCAAGATGTTGCAGCATCTTTTACCGCCACTGCCAACTGCAATTTTTCACGTTCAATCTTATAGTCGGCAATATCCTTCATATTGGCGTCACCGGCAATGATAATGCGCAGGTTATATACTTCTTCCAACGCTGAAAGTTGCTTACGTTTGTGATTCAGTAAGAATGCGGCATAATCTGCCGGTACGGTAACCGTTAATTTGACATCACGATTGCGTACGCCTTCACTTTCTATCGCTCGGAGAATCAGCGTAGCACCGGATTCAATTGTGCGCTTAACACCTCTGCCGTGGCAATACGGACATACCTCATAATTGCTCTCCATAAATGACGAATGCATACGTTGTCTGGAAATTTCCAATAAACCGAAAATACTCATCTTAGCAATCTGAATGCGTGCTCTGTCATCTTTCATTGCCTCTTTCATTCGGCGTTCAACGGCGACATTGTTTTGTTGCTCATACATATCTATAAAATCAACAACAATCAAACCGGCCAAATCGCGCATTTTCAGCTGTTTGGCAATTTCATCGGCAGCTTCCAAATTGGTTTTTAATGCTGTTTCTTCAATATCTTTTTCTTTAGTGGCACGACCGGAGTTTACATCAATGGAAACCAGAGCTTCCGTCGGATTAATTACCAAATAGCCGCCTGATTCCAACTGTACAATCGGGTTGTGCAGTTTATCCAATTGTGCCTCAATCTGAAAACGTTGGAACACCGGAATTTCGCCGGATTTGCGACATTTAATATGCTTCAAATTATGCGGCGATAAAATCTTCACAAAATTGCGCGCAACCTGATAAGCTTCATCCCCGTCAATAATAACTTCGTCAATATCTTTGGTATACATATCACGCAATGCACGTTTAATCAAATTCCCTTCTTCATAAATGATTGCCGGTGGTTGATTTTTCAAAGCACCGTAGCGAATGGCATTCCATGTGCGAATTAAATAGTTATAATCACGAATGATATCGGCGCGTGTTTTGTCCTCGCCGGCCGTCCGAATAATCAAAGACATATTCGGATTTATCGGCAATTCTTTCATCACACTCTTCAAACGCTTGCGATCGTTCACATTGGTGATTTTGCGTGAAACACCGCCGCTTTTGATTCTGTTAGGCATCAACACGCAATATCTGCCGGCAAGCGAAATATATGTTGTGCAGGCGGCACCCTTGTTTCCGCGTTCTTCTTTAACGATTTGCACCAAAAGGGTTTGTCCTTCTTTAATCACCTCTTGTATTGTACTGCGATGGAAGAGTTTACGTGCAATCAAAAGTTTACGCTGAGTATCAAAATTATACTCGGTATTATCCTCTGCCTCGTCTAAATCATCGTTATCTTCATCATCAAAGCATTCTTCTTCCAAAAGTTCATCTTCTGCTCCCGTATCTTCGGCCAATGTTTTCGGTGATTTCTTGCGATCACGCGGCCGGCGGGTATAGTGACGGCGTTTACGTGGTTTGGAATCTTTATCATTGTCTTCCGTTGTTTCACCTTCACTTTCTGCCAGCTGTTCCTGCGCAGTTTCTTCCGGCAAAACACTTTCTTCGGCGTCTCCGGCTACCGTTTCTGATTGCTGTTCGTTTTGCATAACGTTCTCTTCGGCAACCTCTTGATTTTGCAAATAATCATCATTTTCCGGAATAACGTTTTGCGCCGGTTCAAGTTGCGCTTCTTCCATTTCATGCGCTTGTTCGGCTTCCATACGACGTTGGGCTTCCTCTGCTTCTTTTTCAGCCTTATAACGGGCTTTTGCCGCTTCACGTTCTTTTAAGTATTTAATTTTATTTTCAATGATTTCATCAACTTCGGCTTCAACTTCCTGCATAACCGAATCTGAAACATTATAATAATCCGGATGAATTTCATTAAAAGCCAAAAATCCGTGTTTATTGCCGCCGTAATCTATGAAAGCCGCCTGCAAAGAAGGTTCTATGCGAATAACTTTGGCTGTATAAATATTTCCTTTAATTTGTTTACGGGAGGTAGATTCAAATTCAACGTCTTCTACTTTATTCCCATCTACGATGACAACGCGCGTTTCCTCAGGCTGCGTATCATCAATCAGCATTCTTTTTGTCATTAATATACCCCATAATCCAGCTCTTTATTTAAAGAGTCTCCTCGGGTTTTGATAAGCAGATAAAAAGCTTTCACACGAAGTAGGACGGCAATACCGTCTGCTGTTTTATATATCTTCGGCCGTTTTTGCGCTTGTTCTTCTTAATTCTTTGAAAAGCGGCGGAAAATGTTTATCCAAACCCTGTTGTTCCACATCGCAAATTATTTTTCCATGTCTATTTTGGTACTCTCATTCTCAAAAATAATTTGCTTCGTTTAGCAACATAACGTGTAAAAGTAAAAAAAACAATAAAAATTTATGATAAATAAAAATTAGTGTAAAAATATTTACAATTTTAACAGATTGGTAATATAAAAACACTATAATTGCCGGCAAGTATGAACATTATTGAATTTTAGAGAAAGAAAAAATGAAACTTTTCAGATGTCTAGCCTTGATAATATTGGCAATTTTATTTTGTGCCACATCTTTACCGGCAACGGCCTCCACGTTGATTAAAGATATGCGTTTGGGAAATCAGGCCGACGGGGCGCGCGTTGTGTTGGACATGAACAAAAGCGTTAATTATCGCGTATTTTTACTTAATGACCCGAAACGTGCCGTCA
Source organism: Alphaproteobacteria bacterium (assembly GCA_017479785.1). Taxonomy (GTDB): domain Bacteria; phylum Pseudomonadota; class Alphaproteobacteria; order RF32; family CAG-239; genus RUG410. The sequence goes on along the minus strand of JAFVBT010000088.1, from coordinate 18,304 downwards.
TAGATTTGGATGATACCGATATCAATTCTTTGCAAACAAAATTTAAAAATCAGGTTGTTTCCAAAACCCGCATTGGGAAAATGTCCGGCAACGACAAACGTATTGTTATGGAATTGTCACGTGCCGCCACGGTAAAAAAAGCCTTTCTTATTCCGCCGCAAAGCGGACAGGGTTGGCGACTGGTTATTGATTTGGTGATGTCAACCGAATCTCAATTCAAAAATAAAATCGGTAACAGTTATGCTTTAACAAACAACAAAAACTTTGCTCCGACAGAAGAGGAAAAATCCGGCGGTTGGTTCAGTTTCGGTTCTTCCGAAGAAGAATCCGTTACCAAAACGAATCGGAAGCGCATTGTTGTTCTTGATCCGGGGCACGGCGGCAAAGACCCTGGTGCTATCGGAGTCTATGGCAAAACATATGAAAAGAACGTAACCTTGGCCATGGGTAAAGAATTAAAACAGGTTTTGCAAAACAAAGGATATATCGTTTATTTAACGCGTGATCGCGACATTTTCATTCCGTTGCGTCAGCGCATAAAAATTGCACAAAATTATAAAGCCGATTTATTTATGTCCTTACATGCCGACAGCGCACAAAATCGTAACGCGACCGGACTTTCGGTTTACACCTTATCCGATACGGCATCCGATAAAGAAGCCGCTGCACTGGCCGAGCGTGAAAATAAAGCCGACATCATCGGCGGCATAGATTTGGGCGGCAACACCAAAGAAGTAAACGATATTCTGATTTCGTTGTCACAAACGGATACCCGCAATAAATCTTCCAAGTATGCCACCTATCTGGTGCAAGAAATGGCTCGCTCCGTTAAGTTGGTTAAAAACACCCACAGATTTGCCGGTTTCGCGGTTCTGAAAGCACCTGATGTGCCGGCTGTTCTGTTGGAAATGGGGTACTTATCAAATCGCACCGAAGAAGCTAATTTGAAAACACAATCATATCGCCGCAAATTGGCTGAAGCGGCAGCGCGTGCTATTGATAAGTATTTTCAGGATCCTGAAATTGCTTCTAACTGATATATTTTTATTGCTTTTTTGTGAGATTGTAATAAATTTCAAGACAAGTTTGAACTAACAAATTGAGAGATTAAATGCTGAGATTTCTATCATATATGGCAAGTATGGCCTTGTTCTTCCTGATTATATTGGTTGTTGTGATAACATACGGCGTCACTAGAATCAATATTTCCATACCCGATTATCGTCAGTTAGAAACTTATGAACCGCCGGTTACGACACGTTTGTTTGCCGGTGACGGTCAGGTTATGATGGAATATGCCGCAGAAAAACGCTTATTTGTACCGATTGAAAAAATTCCGGACAAGGTTAAAAAAGCTTTTATCGCTGCCGAAGATAAGCATTTCTATCGTCATTCCGGTTTGGATTATCTAGGAATTATCCGTGCTATGATCGGAAATTTGAAAAAAATGGGAACCGGACGCCGTCCTGCCGGAGCTTCCACAATTACGCAACAAGTCGCAAAAAACTTTTTGCTCAGTTCCGAATTGTCTTATACACGAAAACTGAAAGAGGCTATTTTGGCGCGCCGCATCAATAAGGCTTTCAGTAAAGAACATGTTTTGGAATTATATCTTAATGAAATTTATCTCGGCAATCGCGCTTATGGTGTTGCCGCAGCGGCAATTAATTACTTTGGTAAATCTCTTGATGAATTATCTTTGGAAGAAATTGCCTATATGGCGGCACTTCCGAAGGGTCCGAACAATTATCATCCGCAAAAGCACTATGATGCCGCAATTTCGCGTCGTAACTGGGTTTTGGATCGCATGGCCGAAGACGGATATATTACCGAAGAAGAAGCCAAAGAAGCCAAAGAAAAACCACTCAAAGTTGTTAAGAGAAAAAGCGGATTTCTGAAAGATACGGAATACTACAGCGAAGAAGTTCGCCGTTCCATCAGCCGCAATTTCGGAGATGAAGCCTTATATCAAGGCGGTTTGATTGTCAGAACAACCGTTGATCCGAAATTACAAACAATAGCAACCAATGCTTTTCGCAAAGGCTTAATTGCATATGATTCACGTCACGGTTGGCGCGGTGCAACGGCAAATATTGTCATAGATGAAAACTATAAACAAAACCTGAAAGAAATCAAATTGACACCCGGAGCCGAACCGACATGGGAAAAGGCAGTTGTCCTCAAAGTATCTAAAGATAAGGCCGATATTGAAACGGAAAATGGAGATAGCGGACAAATTCTGCTTAAATCGTTGGCATGGGCTCGGCACAAAGAGAAAGGCAAAGATATGGGACCGATACCTTCTTCGGTTGAGCAGGTCTTAAATAAAGGAGATGTCATCTATGCCGAAAAAGATAAGAAAGCCGGAAAATCCGTTTATAACTTGCGCCAAGTCCCGATTGTGGAAGGCGGCATGGCGGTTATGGACCCTCACACCGGAAAAGTTTTGGCACTTGTCGGTGGTTTTTCGTTCCTAAAATCACAATTTAACCGAGCCACACAAGCTTATCGCCAAACCGGTTCCAGTTTTAAACCTTTCGTTTATTTAACGGCGCTTGAAGAAGGCTACTCCCCGACGGACATGATATTAGACGCACCGTTTGTTCTGGATCAGGGTGAAGGCATGCCGAAGTGGAAACCGGTTAATTATTCTAAAAAATTCTACGGAATGATGACATTGCGACGCGGTGTAGAATTATCCAAGAACTTAATGACCGTCCGTTTGGCGCAAGATTTGGGAATGCAAAAAATTGTAGATATGGCGCGCCGTGTCGGTGTGAACAATAATTTACCGCCATATTTGTCAGCATCCTTAGGTGCGGCGGATACACGCGTTATTGATATGGTCAGTGCGTATTGTGTTATAGTTAACGGCGGTAAAAAAGTTCCGCCTTATATGATTGAGAGAATCCAAGACCGCAAGGGACGTACGATTTATAAGCATGAACAAACTCCGTGTCCGGAGTGTGATGCCGATAAATGGGAAAACCAACAAGAACCGGATTTCCAAGTCATTCGCGAACAAGTTGTTGATCCGTTGTCTGCTTATCAAATGACATCTATTTTGGAAGGTGTGGCCACACGCGGTACCGGTGCCAAATTGAACGGATTACATCGCCATTTGGCCGGTAAAACCGGAACGACTAATGAAACGAAAGATGCTTGGTTTGTCGGCTTTTCGCCGGATTTAGTGGTTGGTGTCTATGTCGGTTTTGATGAACCGGAAAGCCTCGGACGTTTTGAAACAGGGGCACAAGCGGCTTTGCCTATTTTTTACGATTTTATGGAAAATGCCCTAAAAGATGTTCCTGATACCAGTTTCCGAATTCCGGCCGGCATCAAATTGGTGCGTGTGAATCCGCAAACCGGACGGCCTTCCGCACCGGGCGACAAAACCGTTATTATTGAAGCATTAAAACCAGATTTTGATTTTAATAATCGGCAAAAACAAATCGGCAATGACGAAAACACAACTGCCGGTACGGAGCAAGAAGCCAGAAGCGGTTTACAAATCGGAGGAGAATACTGATGCGCGCGGATTTTTACAATATCATCCAAGATATAGAACAGTCTTTGGATCTGTTGCGGAGGTATCTTTGACTACGATAATGCAATCATAAGACGCGAAGAACTGGAAGCCTTAACATCAGATCCGAATTTGTGGGACAATCCGGAAAAGGCTCAAATTTTGATGAGTGAGAAAAACACTTTAACGGCAAAACTTTCGCAATACGAAAATTTTGTTACAACCTTGCAAGATTATAAAGAAATGGAAGAATTCGGCGAAGCGGAAAACGATGAAACTTTGTTGGCAGAACTGATGCAGAATTTGGAACAAATGCAAAAAGAAACCAATCATGCAAAGTTAGAATCTTTGTTGTCCGGCGAGGCTGACGGTAATGATACATATTTGGAAATTCATGCCGGCAGCGGCGGTACGGAAGCCATGGATTGGGCTCAAATGCTTTTACGTATGTACACACGTTGGGCAGAAGATCACAAATATAAAACAGAAGTGATAGAAGAAACACCGGGTGATGTGGCCGGTATAAAATCAGTAACCGTTCGTATTAGCGGGCATAATGCATACGGTTGGCTGAAGTCGGAAAGCGGTGTCCACCGCTTGGTCAGAATTTCACCGTTTGACAGCGCCGCACGTCGCCATACAAGCTTTGCTTCTGTCGGCGTATATCCGGTTATTGATGACAGTATTCAAATTGATATTAATCCGGCAGACTGCCGCATTGATACTTATCGGGCATCCGGTGCCGGCGGTCAGCACATTAACAAAACAGATTCAGCCGTGCGTATCACCCACCTTCCGACCGGAATTGTTGTTTCCAGCCAAACACAACGTTCGCAATTCCAAAACCGCGATAATTGTTGGAAAATGTTGCGCGCCAGATTATATGAAATAGAAATGCAAAAGAGAAACGACGCCGCTCAAACCGCGCGCGACAATCAAGGTGATAACGGATGGGGCTACCAAATTCGCTCATATGTTTTGCAACCGTATCGCCTGATTAAAGATTTACGCACGGAAGCCGAAACGGCTGATTGCAAGGCGGTTTTGGATGGTGATATAGACTTGTTCTTAGCGGCATCGCTGGCTCAAAAAGTTAAAGACAACAATACAGTAACGCAATGAAAGACTTGTAAAAATGAAAAAACTTTCGGCCAGAGCATACTTCCTCAAAAAGACCTTTGATTTTTTTATCATAGGCTTGCTGATTGTTTTTTTGCTGTTTATGTGGACGCTTTATCGCGGTCCGATTTCCGTGCCGTATCTAAAGCCGTACATTGTACAAGCACTTAACTATGATGAGAACGAATACACGCTTGATATCGGCGATGTGAATATAGAACTTGTACGTTCCATTCAGCCGTTGCGCGTTACGGCCAAAGATATAATGCTGAAAAAAAATGACGATACCATCAATATTCGCGCACCGAAATTATATCTTTCTTTCAGTCTCCGAGCCTTAATTAAAGGCATTATTGCCCCAAGCGACATCAGTTTTGAAAACCCCTCGGTTTCCATTTTTGCCAGCTATGGTGTTGAAGAAGAACGAATAAATCAAGTTAATCGCAAAAAAATAACCTTTTACGTTAATCAGCTTAAAAACTTTCTCAATAATTATAATGCCGCAGAAAAGATATATCCGGAAAGTTTTGTAAACAGTATTATTATCAAAAACGGCGAGATTGAATTTCACGAAGTTGATTTGGGACGTAAATGGGTTCTTTCCGATACCTCATTGGAATTCAATCGTAATATGATAAATATGGAAATCAATGCCAATGCTCTCGTCAATATCAATGATAAAATAGCATCCGCCGGTTTTGAAACAGTTTATCATGCCGCCGAAGATATTTTGGACTTGGAAGTGTACTTTTCGGATTTAATTCTTTCCGATGTGCTGAGCACTTTTAATGAAACAACCGAAGATAATGTTTTTACCGCCATGAGTGTGGAAGTTCCGGTGAACGGTAAAATCAATACCTCTTTGAAATTGTCCGATATTTTGGCGCATGCCGATGAAGCTGCCGACTATATAGATGGTGCTGTTGAAAAAATCAGCTTTGAATTGGACAGCGGTCATGGCTTAATCACTTTTGAAAATAACGAAAAATACAATTACGAAATTGATGAAATGCAAGTCAGCGGTATCATAACCGGCGGCATTGATGAACTTCATATTGAAAAAGCCGGCTTTAAACTCGGCGGACAGACAGCTTCATTTTCTCTTGCCGCCAGCGGATTGGAAACATATTACTTAGAACACACGCTCAAAGATACGGTTGTACGTTTTACGGTAGACGTTGCCGATTTCCCGTTCAAAAAATTATCCAGATTCTGGCCACGCTATATTGCCGAACCGGCTTGGGAGTGGTGTGCTGAAGGAATTACGGCCGGCACTGCCGAAAAAGCACACTTTGTTTTTGACTTTGGTTATAAATCAAAAAGCGAAACGTGGGGATTAATTAATCTGGACGGTAAGGCCGAACTTAAAGACAGTGATATCTTTTACTTAACCGGAATGCCGATTGTGCATAACGTTTACGGCACAGCCCGTTTTACCGATCATAATATTGTAATAGATATAGATAAGGCTATCAGTGATGGCGTTATTGTCACCGGCGGTCGCGTTAATTTATATGATTTGGATAAAGAAGATAATTTCATAACCATCAATCTTACGGGTAATTCCAGCGTGGCTGACGCCTTGAAACTTATCAATAATCCGCCGCTTCATTTTGCTTCGGAAATGGGCATTAACCCTAAAGACATTAAAGGAAATGTTGATATAGAACTTAAACTTGACTTTGAACTGCGTCAAGATTTGGAAGGAAAAGATGTTAAAGTTGATGTAAAGGCTGATTTGAAAAATGTTGAAGCAGACAGTTTGCTCAAAGGACACACACTCGGTGCCGAAAATATGAAACTGAACGTCAACTCAAAAGGTTGGACTCTAAATGGTGACGGCAGTTTTGATAAAATTCCGATACAGTTATCCATGGATGAAAAATTTGCCGAGAAAGACTATAAAAATCGCAGCCACGTCTCATTTAAACTTGATGATGCAACCAAAAAAGCTTTAGGAATTGATTGGAAAATCATCTGCGCCCCGAATTTGGAGGGCTATGCTCTGGTTGATGCTGATATTGAAGTTAAAAAGAATAATTTAATTGATATAAACATCTCGGCTGATTTAAAAAATTCCAAGATAGATTATGCTTATTTAGGTTTTGTAAAAAAGCTCAATCAGCCGGCGCAGGCGAAAGCACATATTATTGTCAATAAAGATAAAATTACTGATATACCGAGTATCAGTTTAACAAAGTCTGGATTTAACATTAACGGAAATCTTAAAATGTATCCGAGCGGCAGAGTAAAATCTGCGGATATAACACAAATTCAAGGGCCAAAAACTTCAGCAAAAGCTAAAATTACCTTATCTGACAGCTTAACGCCGCAGATTAAGGTTGAAATTTCGGGTAACAGCTTTGATTTAATTCCTTTGTTTGATAAAACGGATAATAAGTCAGAGGACGGAAAGAAATTGCCACCGAAACAGGAAAATGAAGATGACGGCTTGGAAAATGTGAATAATACGGATATTTTTATCACCGTCAACAGTTTATGGACCAACGAAACCACTCCGATACTAAACTTTGCCGGCAGTGCCAAACTGCGTAAAGGAATAGGCATTGATGAACTTCATTTGGTCGGCAATTACGGCATAGATAAGTCTATTAAGCTGAATTTAGATTATATGCCGCGTTCCGCCAAAGAGCACTATCTGTCCATAGACAGTAATAACGCCGGCAGCACTTTAAAAGTTTTGCGCCTGTATGACAACATGGTCGGCGGCATTTTGAAAATTGAAGCGAAACGTTCCGCCGATAAAAAGTTTATCGGTCATGCCACCATTCGTGATTTCAGCATTCAAAATGCACCGGTTATGGCACAACTTTTGTCGGTGGCATCTTTTACAGGTATGTTGGATTTATTAAAAGGCGACGGCCTGACATTTACGCATTTAAGTGCACCGTTTGAGTATCACAATAAAATCTTAAAATTAAAACAAGCGCGTATGGAAGGGAATGTTGTCGGCTTGACCTCTATTGGCACATATAATCGTGCATCCGACGATATTCGCTTGCATGGAGTAATTGCTCCGGCATACAGCTTAAATCGCTTTTTAGGCACGATTCCGGTTGTCGGCAATTTATTAGCCAGCAAAGACGGTACGATTTTTGCGGCAAATTACAAAATCAATGGCTCGGCTGATGAACCCGAGATTGATATAAATTCTTTATCAATTTTAAGCCCTAATTCAATGAAAGAGTGGTACAATGAAAACTTTGGCGACAAAGAAGAATTGCACTAAGATAAGTTTTGATTTTCACGGCGTTATCAATAAACATCCGACATTTTTTAAAAATCTGAGCACAGAATTTATGTGCCGCGGTTTTGAAATTTATATTGTCAGCGGCGGTCCGTTTAATGATATTAAAGAATACTTGCTCATACACGAAATTCCTTATTCTGCGATATGGTGTATTTTTGATTATTATGAGCAAAAGGATAAAATAACCGTTTTTGCCGACGGCAGTTTCCATATGGATGATAAGCTATGGAATGAAGCAAAAGCCGTCTACTGCCGAAAGCAAAATATTTGTTTACATATTGACGATAGCACAATTTACAAAAAATATTTTACAACCCCCTATTGTCTTTATGATACCGAAACTCAGACGGGATATATAGGAAATTATCTGATAAACTTTTCTTCGCCTGCAGAGGAAACGGCGACTGATATATTGTCAGTTTTAAGTTCTCTTAATAGTGCGGCGGAGGTGTCTCATCGCTAAGCGGTTTAACCACATCGGTTGAAAGAGAATCGCGAAGCATTTCATTTTGCTTAAACAGATAATCAATCATCTTGCCTTGGCGAATTACCATTTCACTCAAATCTTCCAAAATTTTGGATTGAGTATCCAAAGTCATTTCAATATCAATCAATCTGGCCTTTATTTCATCATCATTCATCTTGTGCCTCACTGTTTTGAGCTTCGGCAATTTTTGCTATTTCATCCGTTGTTTTATTTGATAAGTCAAGTTTGACGTTTTGTTCCATAAATTTCCGTTTTTCTTCAGGGTTCATCTCCGTTTTTTCGCCATTTACATCAACTTTCATAAAATACGTTTTGAAAGAATCCTTATAGACTTCGGTAACCAGATTACCATTTTTATCATAAGCGCGATATTCGTCGGCCGTCCACACACCGTCACGAAACATTTTTTCCAATTGTTTTTTACCCGAAGGGTAGAAAACCGTCAGCAAACCGTTCATTGCACCGTTTTTATAAGGTACGGTGAATGCTTGTTTGCCGTTTTCATAATAACCGACAGCCAATCCTTCTGCAATTCCTCCGGAATACGGAATAGTGCTCAAAACTTTTCCCGAAGCATAGTAGGTTGTCAACTTACCGTTAAGGTTGTCATTTTTATATTGCGCCGTTGTAATCAGCTTTCCGTTTTCATCATATTCCTTATATATTCCTTCAAGCTTCCCGTTCACAATTTCAGCTTCTTCAATCGGTTTCTGTGTATCGGCGTTATAAGTCTTCACAATTCCGGAAACTTGTCCGGATTTATACGGCACTTCACCAATTATTGAACCTTTACGATCATACATGGTTAAAACACCGGTCAAATTTTCCGTAATCGGATTTCCGTCTTGATCATAATACAACTCGTTCGGTTCTATATTTTTGGTCGGTGTAATCAGGCGATATTTTATCTCGCCCGTCGGATAATAACCGAAAGATTCCCCTTGGTAAACACCGTCTTTATAAACAACTTCCTTTTCTTTATTGCCGTATTTACCGGTTTGAACGATATTGCCCGATATTTTACCTTTAGCGTACGGAATAACGCTTTTCATCTTCTGATTATCACCTTGATAATATGTTACTTTACCGTTCAATTCATTATTGAGATATTCCGCATCAAAAATAATGTTACCGTTTGTATCGTAATTGCGCACAAAATTACTGATTTGACCGTTTTGGTAAAAGGCTTCGCGTTGAATTTTACCGTTTTCATAATAATCAACGGCCTTGCCGTTTAAGTTTCCGCCGACATATTGATAATCATATTTCTTTTTACCGCCCGAATAATATTCTGATTCGTGTCCGTTAATGAGCCCATTCTGAAAAGTTGCTTCCGATAAAATTTGTCCGCCTTCATAATACATCACCGCTTTGCCGTCCAACAAACCGTTTTTATACGGCATATTTGCATATAATTTGCCGCTTTCGTAATACAATTTTGTTATACCTTCCGGTTTATCTTTAACATAATTAACTTCTGAAATCAGTGTACCGTTTTCGGCATATTTTTTATAAGGTCCTTCGTGAAGATTATCGGCAAAATTTGCCTCTTCTTTTAATTTTTTGTTTGGGTAATAAGCGTAGGACGGTCCTTCCAATCTGTTGTTTATGTAATTCATCTCAATACTGAGATTACCCTTTTCATCATAAACTTTTGTCGGACCGTTTAACAAACCGTTAGCATATGATGAGGTTCGTGATATATTGCCGTTTTGAAAATATTCCAGCTTAACCCCCTCTTCTTTACCGGCAATAAATGATGTTTCCACAGCCAAATTTCCGTCCTCATAATATTCTTTGAGTTTGCCGTCTATTAAGCCGTCTTTGTCCAGATTAAAAATATAACTGACTTTACCGTTTGCATAATAGCCCGTTTCCTTGTCCGCCTGAACATTATTTCTGAATGTTGTTTCCGATCTTAAATGTCCTTCTTCATCATACGACTTTGCCGGCCCGTTCAGCATATCATCGGCATAAGTGTACAGCTTTTCAAGATTGCCGTTTGGATAGTATGTTTTGGTTTGACCTTCTTGTTTATCGTTAACATATGTCATTTCCGATTTTACGGCTCCGTCACTGTAATAGGTTTTGACAACACCGTTTTTCAAACCGTTCACATAAGGGATTTCCGTCCTGATATTGCCATTTTCATAATAACTTTTCTCCGTTCCATCCTTACGCTTAATAATTTGAACACTTTCTTCGTGTTTTACGGATTGATAGATGTTTTCGCTGTTAATCTTCGGCAGCATGTTAAATTTCAACGCTACTGCAAAAATCAAAAACAGTACGGCAACGATGATGATTTTCTTTTTATTCATAGGATTTTCTCCGGAAAGTAAACGATATTTTCATGTTACATAAAAAATATGATACTTCAAGTAGTTTCGGCATAATGTACCCCGCTATCTGACAAAAGCACCGTCACGGGCTAATAAATTATCCAACACTGACATAAGATTTTGTTCTTTTTGAGCATTTATCAATTCATATGCCGCCTTTTCTTTTATGGTCAGCGGTTGGCGAATACCATATTCTTTATAAAAATCACGGCTGAGTTCTCTGAAATCTTCGGCTTTGGCATCCAGCCCCATATTCTCGTAATATTCGGACATATAGGTCTGAGCATTGGCAATTTGCCACGCATACATAACATCATACCCCAAATCCAACACTGTCTGATAAGCAATCATAGCCTTCTCTTTGTTATGTTCAGCCGCATAGACGTCGGCCAAATTGCTCCACGCGTTCGTGCTGTGCGGCGATAATTCCGTTGCCAACTCAAAAGAATTATGAGCCAAATCGGCATCAGTTAATCGGGCGATATTCCCCATAATACAAGCGCAATTTGCTGCCTGAGCATATGTCATATCACGCATCAATCCTTGTTCCTGCGTACTTTGTGACATCAACATATTCAAGTATGCCTGCAACAGTGTCAAACACGGAGTTGTATCTCCGTGAGCCCATGCGTAAACTGCTTCCTTACCGGTCGGTATTTTCTCCGTCTGCGGAAGCAAATCAAAATGTCCGGCATTACATAAGCCGATGAAATCACGTATGGTTTGTATAATTTGAATAACATCTTGCTCACTGTATTTTTCCTGATTATAGAAAAAAACAACTTGAGCAATTTTAGAAACACTGACTTTGCGACCGAGTAAGTCCAAAATAACGGTGATTAGATTGTGAATCTCGCGTTTTTTACGCTGTTCATCGCTCAAAGGAATCCTTTCCGACATGTCATCTGTTTTGTTAATTTCAACATTGGCCCGAGAATTGCTTACATAGCTCCAAAGAGTTTGCGACTGTTTTGCATGACGTGACATTTTTTCTTTCAGCTCTTTATAGTCTCTGGAAACGTTCAAAATATCATCAGAAACGGCTGATTTTGCAAGCAAGCTTCTTGATAAGGCTTCCTCCGATGAGAAATCGGCATATTCTTCCTGCATATCTATCATTGGCAAATCATTATGCTGTTTTTCTCTTTCGTTTGCTCCTTCTTCGCTATCGGCAGCATTTTCACCATATGTATAAAACAAACCTTCATTTTCCTCGTTTGTTTCTTCCAAAACCCGCGTTGTTCTGAAAGTATCCACCACCGACTTAATGTATATGAATATAATTAAAATCAAAAAGAAAACAAATGCCGCCAGAATATATAAGCCGTTTATGCCGAATTCTTCCACAACCGCGTTATGAATACGCTCATATCTGGCCGACAGGCGCGCGATTACATTTTCTCGGCTTAAATCAGTCGAAAGATATTTTTGCAGCTGCTCCAACAAGTGTTTTATTGTCTCCGTGTATGTCACTTTTCCGTTGCCTGTCGTTAAATATACTTTGTATTCGTTTTTGACTTTATACAATTCGGATATAAATGTAAAGCATTAAGTCAAAGGTTTCGGTTGATTTTCAATCAGCCTCACGAGCTCGTCGTTCCCCGTTTTTTGTGCATATTCGCGCGCCGTTTGTAAATTTTTCTCTGCTGATGATAAATTACCGCATTTCGCTTCAATCAATGCTAAATTTGCATAATCGGCCGTCAGTCCTTCGCTGCGATTATTGCTATGCTCCAAATTCAGTGATTGTAAAAGCAAAGCTTTAGCACGTTCGTAATCTCCGATTTGCATATAAATCAACCCTAACAAACTGTACACATTTGCCATATGAAAGCTGTGATCGTATAAATTTCCGGTATTTAAAATTCGGCGCAAAATATTTTCGGCCGTCTTATATTTTTCCCTCTTATAATATGTTTCGGCAGTCAAATACAAACATTCAAAATATGCGGATTTATTCTGTTGTTTCTTATACAAATCGGCTGCGGCAACAAAATGACGACGCGCAAGGATATAATTCTGCCGATTAAAGGCAATATGCCCATATAACTGCCGACTGAAAGCAATTCTGTGTTTGTTTCCTTTTTTCATCGCAATATCCAGAGCAATTTTGATATATTTTGCGGCTTTAATAAGGCTGTCTTGCGCAATAAACACAAGAGCCAACTGATTATAAATGTCGGCTTTTAGATTATCATTCGGTGCTATCTGTAATGCTTCATCATATTTTGCCAAAGCTTCTTCATACCTGTTTTCAAATAAAAACTGCCGGCCTATTAAAGCAATTGTTTCCGCCTCACAGCGCCGTAATTTTTGAGTCCGATATATTTTAAGGGCTGACTGCAACATTGAATAAGCAACGTCATTAACACAACTCAAACGATATATCTCTGCCAATAACAAGTATGTTTCAGCTTCCTCGGCTGAATAGTGATATTTTTGAAAAATTTTAAGTGCGGCAGAAGCATTTTGAGATGCCGAAAGCATGTCTCCCTCTTGCAAATATACACAGGACGATATGTATTTATTGCAGGCATCAAGTGAATCACTTTTACGAAATTTCATCTTCTTTTGAACTTTCTCATAACTGCTTCTGAATTTTTTTTGATCATGCATCAAATGCATCAATATCGGGAAATATATTCCGTATTGTTGAGATTCTATCCATATGCACTTCTTGAGATTTTTCATTTGTCTGTATGTGTGTTCGGTATCATCATGTGCCGTCAACAAAAGAGATAATTGCAGATCTTTTTTATAAAAATATTCTGCCGCAGATTTTACTTTACCGCCAATCAAACGAGCCAATGCTTTTTGTGCTTTTTTACTTTTGCTAAAGTAAAGTTTCTTGACGGCAATATTCAAAATATCCGAGGAAAAAAAGGCTTTATCCGGCAGTGTCTGTTGCTGTTTCATAACATTAATACGTGCCAATTTTTGTAAATAACGCAATTTTGTATGCACACGCCAAACAGCATACGGCATAATAAGTATGCCGAACAAAAACAACAATAATCCATATTCAAAATATTTTTCAAACATTTACATTATGTTAGCTTTTTAGTGATTATATTAACCATAATTATAGTGATAATATAGGATTTTTTTAAAATGGCTATTACAAAATTAACTTCTAACCAACTTTATCGTAAATGTGACACTTCAAAATTCGGTTTCAAAACTACGGCTGAATTGGAAGAACGCTTGTCAGCTCTAGGACAAGACCGCGCCATCAGCGCCGTTGAGCTCGGCATACATATCAAATCAAGAGGTTATAACCTGTTTTGCTTGGGACCGGAAGGAACCGGCAAAACAAGCTTGGTAAAAAGAATTTTGGAAAAAGAGGCACAAAATCGTCCAACACCGAACGATTGGGCTTATGTTTATAATTTTGAAGAATCCTACAAGCCTATTGCCATCAGTTTTCCGGCCGGACAAGCCTCCAATTTTGCCAAAGACGTTGATGAACTGATAAATCGGCTTTCCACGGTTCTTCCGGCATTGATTGAAACGGAAGAATATAAAGCGGCCGTTGCAATTGTTCGGCAAAAATATAAATCCAAAAAAGATGAATATATCAGCATTTTACAAAAGAAAGCCAAAGGCAAACGCGTATCCTTGCTGCACATGCAAATGGGGTTGGTCGTTGCGCCGATGAAAGATGGTGAAGTTTTAAGCCCTGATGCTTTTGACGAACTTCCGGATGATGAAAAAAATCTGATTATGGAAGACTTAAATGCAATGCAGGAAGAAATTGAAAATGCAACTCAAGATTTACCGCGTTGGGAAGATAAGCAAAAGAAAGAAATTGATGCATTGCGCGAAAAAATGGTAAAGGCCGCGGTCAAAGACCCGATTGATGCTTTGCGCCAAAAATATAAACCTTATGCCAGTGCTACCAAATTTTTAAAATCAGTACAGAAACATATTCTGGAAAATGTTGATGAATTTGTGCCGGAGGAAAAAGAAAAAGTTATAACTGCCGGTACCGATGAAGATCCGTTACAGAATCTGCTCAGCAAAATGAAACAGCCGGAAGATGATAAATTTGATCGTTTAAAAGTTAATGTGATCGTTAAAAACGCGCCGAATTCCGGTGCGCCGATTGTCACCTTAGATCACCCGACGCAAGGCAATTTGGTCGGGAAGGTTGAACGCATTCAACAATATGGTGCTTTGCTTACCGATTTTACACTCATCAAAGCCGGAGCTTTGCACCGTGCCAACGGCGGTTTTTTACTCCTTGATGCCCGCAAGGTTTTGGAACAGCCTTTTGCGTGGGATTCCTTAAAACGCGCCATCAGTTCCAAACAAATTAAAATTGAGGCCCCAAGCGAAGAAACCAGCTTTACGACCATTTCTCTTGATCCGGAACCGATTCCGCTTGATGTGAAAGTTGTGCTGACCGGTGATTTTGAAATTTATGAATTGCTCTGCGAACGCGATCCTGATTTTCGTGATTTCTTCAAAGTGGAAGCCGATTTCGGTATGATTATGGATCGGACGGATTATAATGAATGTGAATATGCAAAACTTATAGGTTCCCTATCCAAAAAGAAAGGTCTGCGCTCTCTTAACCGGCAGGCTGTCGCACGTGTTATTGAATATGCCGCGCGCTTAGCCGGAAATGCCGGAAAACTGACGGCACATATTTCATCCATCGGTGATTTGTTGCGCGAATCCGACTATTGGGCACGCAAATCCAATGCCAAACAAATAGGCAAAAATCACATAGAACAAGCTATTGAAGCACAAATTTATCGTGCCGATCGTGTTAAAAAATCCATGCTTGAAGAAATCCAAAAAGGCACGATTTTAATTGATGTTAAGGGCGAACGCGTCGGGCAAATCAATGGTCTGGTGGTTTATGATTTTTCCAATTATTCTTTCGGTAAACCTTCACGCATTACCGCTCAAGTACGCATGGGCAGCGGTGATTTTGTGGATATTGAGCGCGAAATTGAACTCAGCGGCCCGATACACACCAAAGGCGTACTTATCTTAAAATCATTGATTGCCAACCGCTTTGCCAAACATTCGCCATTGTCCTTATCGGCCTCAATTGTGTTTGAGCAATCATACGGCGGTGTGGACGGTGACAGCGCATCTTCCACCGAGTATTACTGCTTAATCTCGGCCATAACCGGTCTGCCGATAAAACAAAATTTCGGTGTAACGGGTTCCATCAATCAGTTCGGCGAAATTCAACCTATCGGCGGTGTGAACGAAAAGATAGAAGGCTTTTATGATGTTTGCATGCATGAAGGTTTAACCGGCAAGCAGGGTGTTATTATTCCGCGCACAAATATTGATGATTTAATGCTGCGTTCCGATATTGTGCAAGCCGTTGAAGACGGTAAATTCACCATTTACGCCATTGATACGGTTGATGACGGCATTGAAATTTTGACCGGTAAAAAAGTCGGAAAGGCAGATGCAAAAGGTAATTATCCGAAAGGTTCGGTAAATTATCTGGTAAAACAAAGCCTGCAGGAATTCTACGAAGACTATCGCAAATACGCTTGCGAAACTTGCGGAAAAATTTAGCCTGCCACATTAAGCTACGCAAAAAGGTCTTTGATTTTATCAAAAAAGCCCTTTATTTCCGGTTGTGCGCAATCATCTTTACATTCGGCACGAAAAGCTTCCATCAGCTCTTTTTGTTTAGCTGTCAACTTTGTCGGCACAATTACTTTTACGCTGACATACAAATCACCTCGGCGTTCCGAATCGTACAGATGCATGCCCTCGCCTTTAACTTTGACTAAGGCATCATTTTGCGTACCGGCCGGAATTTCCACGGTTACCTTTTCGCCGTCAATCCCCGGAATTTCAACTTTTCCGCCCAAAATTGCACAGCTTACGGATATAGGAATCGCCGTATATAAATCATCACCGTTGCGCTCATAAAGTTTATGCGGCTCAATCATAATTCCGACATACAAATCGCCGTTTTCACCGCCATGAACACCGGCCAATCCCTCGCCCGGAATCCGAATACGCATATTACTTTCAACACCGGGTTTAATTTTTATCTTCAGCTTTTTATTGACTTTTTTCTGTCCGCTGCCATGGCATTCCGGACAAGCATCTTTTATTTTGCGCCCGCTACCGCCGCAATTCGGACACGTTGTTTCAAAAACAAAAAAACCGCCCTGTTGCCGACGCACTTTACCGCTGCCGTGACACATATCGCATTCTTCCGGCATATTGCCGTCTTTAGTGCCATTCCCGTGACAAGCCTCGCATTCTTCCGTAGTTGGGAAAGTAATTTCTTCTTCCGAACCTGTAAAAGCTTTTTCCAGTGTGATATTTAAGTTATAACGCAAATCACTGCCGCGTTGTGTATATGAATTACGACCGCCGTTGCCGCCACCCATAAACTCGGAAAAAATATCATTGAAGATATCGGCGAATCCGCCGCCGAAAGGATTGCCGCCCATACCGCCCATGCCCGTAACGCCTTCTTTGCCGTAATGGTCATACGCCGCACGTTTTTGGTCATCTTTTAAAACTTCGTATGCTTCATTGATTTTTTTAAACTTTTGCTCGGCTTCTTTGTCGCCCGGATTTCTGTCCGGATGGTATTTCATTGCCATTTTGCGAAAAGCCTTTTTAATTTCATCTTGCGATGCATTCGGGCTCACACCCAATAAGTCATAGTATTCCGTATCTGCCATTGTTTTCCAACTCTTTTCTTTCAACACAACGTTATTTAGAGTTTTTATTTTTAAAAAGCAAGAGGCAAACGCGATAATACACGAAAATCAGATTTTTTGCCGTTTTTTAATCTAAAAATTTAGTTAAATCTATGTTCCAGATATTTTCTTTATCCGGCATATTTCCGGCAATATTGTCGGCTGCGGCAATACCGCTTAAAACAACATGGTCAATATTAATGTATTTGTGCATTCCGTTGCGCCCGATTAAATATAAATTACTGAGTTTATCGGTAAAATGTTTCAGCTCATCAAAACGGTTATATGTTCCAAAATATGCCGGATACGCTTTTTCCAGTTTTTCCGAAGTAATATCCAAAACATCTTTTTCATCAATCAGTCCGACTTTACAACCCTCTTTTATTGCCAATTGTTCAAATTCGGCATTCGGCATTGTCCATATTTCATCATCATCGCCGCAAAAATACTCAAGCCCGATCCACACCAGATTATCATTTTTTACCAGATACGGTGACCAATTGTTATACATTTGAAGCCGCCCCACATGAACATCACTTTCCTGAATATACGTCCATGTATCCGGCAAAATACCGTTAACGGTTTTGTATTTTGATTTGTTTTTTATTTTCATCTTATTTAAAAGAAGTGCGGCCGAACGAAAATTACGATACATCAGCCCGTCAGCAATTTTCATTGTTTCCGGCGGCACATTTTTCAGCATATGAAACAAATTTTGCACCGGCAGAGATGAAATTACATAATCCGCCTCAATGGTTTGTACGCTTCCGTCGGCACGGCGAATCGTCACGCCGGTAATTTTATCGGTGCTGTTTTGCATATCAATCACTTCGGTATTGAATAAAATTTCGCTGCCACCGG
>JAFVBT010000087.1 GCA_017479785.1 Alphaproteobacteria bacterium | reverse complement strand
GTCATTTTAAAACCTCCTTTATATCATTTTGTTATTCAGTGGTCAGACTGTATAACTCACTATATAAAGGAGGTTTTACGATGTAAAGCTGTAAGCTTTCCGGAACCCCCAGACTATCTGGGGGTTTTCTTATTACAAAAAGCCTCCGCATTTGATGTGCGAAGGCTTGAAAGCTTTTCTAAAAACTTATTTATAAGATTCTAACCACGATGTCAGCGTTGATTCGGATTGCAAACCGACTTTGGTATCCACCTGTTTACCGTCTTTGAATAAAAGCATTGTCGGAATGCTGCGCAAACCATACTGTCCTGCCACCGCCGGCGAATCATCTACATTCATTTTATAAATGGTAACATCTTGCATATTGTTGTCAATTGCTTCCAAAATAGGACCTAATTGACGGCATGGACCGCACCATTCTGCCCAAAAATCCACCAATACGAGACCTTTTGAATTCAGAACCGAAGACTCAAATTGGTTGTCTGTTAAAGGTTGTGTCATTTCTTTCTCCTACTATGATTAAAAACGTACATAAAATATAGTTTGTTTTTTTTCATATTAAAGAGAAACAAAATAATTACAACCTTTTTTTTAGGCAACGCGCATTAATCGTGCTTCATTCGTCCACAAAATGTAAGTTTCTACCGGTAAATCAGTATAAATTCGCCGTAAAAGTTCAGCATATAGCGCCAGTTGCCGAATATAGCTCGGCGGCGTATCGGCAACACTGTGCGCCGGCGGACGATTGGTTTTAAAATCCACAATCATAATCTTATCCGGCAATATCAAAAGTTTATCCAATTGAGCCGATATCATTTTTCCCTCAACTTCACCGACAATAGGAACTTCTGATTGCGCTTCGGCGCCGAAAAGTTGCGCATAATCAGGATTGTTTATCAAATTTAAGACTTCATTTTTAATTTGTGCCAAGTGTTGCGGTGAAAAATCAGATGCATTCTTTTGCAAAAAGATATCCGTTGCTTTTTCCGCATCACCCGTATTTTGCGGCAAAAACTGCAACAGTTTATGAATGAGAGTACCACGCCGATAAAAATTACCTCTTTCAAGTAATGGCGAAACCGAATCAGGTTCCTCATCTTCCGTTTCCAAATTAGAAGGAGTGTAAGGTTTAGACAACACATCTTCCGCACCGACATCTTTATTGAGCCAATCGGGAATTTCCGGCGGATTATCGGGAATAATGTGCATATCTTTCACGCTTTTTTTGATAATTTCTTCAGAAGTTATTTTAAATATTTTATCCTCAGGAAAACCATTTTCAATCAAACTTTTTTCGCATATTGAAAACCAAGATTTTTCGTTTATCCTATCGGAATTTGCATAGCCGCAAATAATCATTTGATCTTCGGCACGCGTTAATGCCACATAGAGCAAACGTCTATACTCTTCATCGGCTTTTTGATCGTTTTTTTCTTTTATTGCCGAACAGTTATCATCATATGCGTCCCCATTCAAAGGATAATAAGCATATTTATCATCAAACAGCAAATTTTGTTCGCTTTTGTTTGCCTTTACGCTGATGGTATCCGGTAAAAAAACAACCGGTGCCTGCAGGCCTTTTGAACCATGAACCGTCATTAATCGGACGGCATTGATTTCTTTTTGTTCGGTTTGGCGTTTAATTTCAACATCACTTTGTCCCATCCATTCTATAAATTCCTGCAGGCTCGGTGTATTTTTCTGCTCAAAGGCAATCGTTAAATTCATAAATTCATCCAACGCATCTTCCACTTCCAAACCCATGCGTTCAATAAAGTGTTGTCGTCCTTTCATTTTTGTTAAGACATAATTATAAAGTTCATAAGGACGGATATAATCCAGTTTATTCAACAAAGTTTGCAGTTGCTCATATATTTTGGCATACTTCGGATTATCACCCAATCTGGTCCACAGTAATGCTTTTTTTCTGTCCCAACACAGCTGCATCAAGTCGTTATCATCAAGTCCGAACAGAGGCGATTTTAAAACTTCCGCCAGCGACAAATCATCATTCGGCAACAGCAAAAATTTGCCGAGAGAGATTAAATCTTGCACCGCAATTTGTTCGGTTAAAATCATTTTATCGGCACCGGATATTTCTACGTGCAAATTTTTACAGGCGCGTATGAATTCTTCAACAAAAGCATCACGTTTACGCACCAAAACCATAAAGTCACGATAATTTAGCGGATGTTCGGTTTGAAATGTCTCGTTTACCATTGTTTTAATGCGCCCGGCAATGGCTCTGGCCAGTGTTGTACGCACTGAAATCCGACGACTCATTTCCATCGGCGGTAATAATTGTGCATCATCTTGTGCCCTATCATCCTTATCGGCAATAAACGGTGCCCAAATTTCAACATGCCCGAACTCGCCCACCCGAAAAGGCTTATGATTTACCTTTTCATCGGCAGAAACAACCCCGCGAGCCGTATCGGAATCAGCGAAAACTTTATTTACCGTCTGCAAAATTGCCGGTGCCGAGCGGAAAGAAACTTCCAAATTAACCTTCTTAAAATTATTTCCTGCTTTAGCGGCAAAATATTCCGACATCGTGTCAAATTTATCCGGATCAGCGCCTTGGAAACTGAAAATGGATTGTTTCCTGTCGCCGACCGCAAATACGGTTCTGTTTCGTTCACGGGTGCCTGTTCCCGCAAAAAATTCTTCGCTCAGATATTTAATAATATCCCATTGTTCCGGAGATGTATCTTGCGCTTCATCCAACAAAATGTGGTCTATTCCGCCATCTAATTTATACAATACCCATGAAGCCGTTATCGGATTTGAAAGCAAGTGACGAGTCAGCAAAATCAAATCATCATAATCGGAAACTGCATTTTGTTCTTTATATTCTTTGTATTTTTCGTTCAGTTCATCGGCAATGATTAAAAAGTGTTTAGTAGCTTTATATAAGCGCATTTTTTCCAATTTTTGATTTGTTTTTTGCAACCTTTCCGCCTCTTTATACGCACGATTCAACAACTCAGGATCTGCTTTTTGGGCATTTTTTCCGGCCATATATCTTTCGGATAAAGACTGATTTTTAGCCGTTAAGAATATGGTTTTATATATATCATAATCCGCTGCGATCGGCTCATGTGAAAAAATTTGAGCCAATTTATCACATTTATCCGTATCCGTTTTTCCGCTTTGTAACCACGCCGTCATATTTTTTCTCATATCATCACGATTGACGGCGCGCATAAAAGTAAGTTTGACGGAATCTTCATCATCCGTTTCACCAACATTTAAGTGCTCGGCCAAAACAGGTAAAAACCCTTGAACATTTCCGTATTTTTCAAGCAATTCTTCTATTTTCGCTCGATTTTCGGTAATATGATTTAAAACTTTCGGAAAAGAGTATTCGCTTAAATTATGCGTAAAATATTCCACGGCTTTCTTAATTTCAGGTGTTTTAAGAATCTCATCGGCCAACAGGTCTCTTTTTATCCGCCTTAAAACCTCATCACGACCGCGATCATCCAACACTTCAAAATACGGTGAAATTCTTGCTTCCAGCGGAAACCGCTTCAAAATGTCCTGACAGAAACTATGAATGGTTTGTATTTTAATGCCGCCCGGCGTATCCAACAAATCGGCAAACAAAACACGGGCTGAACGAATGTATTTTTCCTTATCCTCCGGACTGAGTTGAACACCCAATAATTTTTCAATATCGGCACAAAGATCATTATCCGTCATTACGGTCCATTTGCTTAGATATTCAGATATGCGCTCATTCATCTGCACGGCTGCCGCTTTGGTATATGTCAGACACAGAAGCCTTTGCGGTTTAACACCTGCAAGCAAAAGGCGCAGCAATCTGTCGGTCAAAACCTTGGTTTTACCGGTGCCGGCGGAAGCTTCAACCCATACGGAATATGAAGGATCGGCTGCCGTTCGCTGTTGCTTGCCGGCGATTAAGGATAAATTACAACGTTCTTTTTCACACTGTTCTTTATTTGTATCCATCTTAATTTTCTCCCGCCTGCTCGTTTTCACCGCCGTCATCCTTTACCGCCCATTCTAAAAATCGGGATAAATGTTCATAATCTGTATATATTTGCTGCTTAGATGGTACGGGCCTTGCCAAATATGCTCTGCTTTCATCATCAAACGCTCTGATTAAATTGCGCAAACTGTCTTCGGTTTTGCCATGGCCGTAGCTGTTTGTTCCGCATTTGTCGCTGTTTCCTTTTCAAATGTCCAGTATCTCAAAGAAGAAACCTTTTTTGCAGGCACTTCTTCATAACCACCGGCCTCGGCAATCAGTGCTTCTATCGGCAACTGAGGTGCTTTGGCTGTTTCCATTTCCTGACATGTGCGCCCGTGCCCCGTTTTATAATCAATAATATTTAAATAGCCGTCTTTTGTTTCATCAACACGGTCGGCTTTTGCCTTTATAACGAAATTCCGACCGTCAACCGGCAGGTTTATTGAACCGGATATCTCGTTGTGAACCGTTGCAATATCCGGACGATATATTTTTTCTTTTTCAACAATCCATTCCATTGCTTTTACAAAGCGCGGATACCAAAAAGCATATTGTTCCGAAGATACCTTAGCAGCGGCAAACTCATCTTGACCGATTTTCAGCAACTCATCCAATGCATTATCCGGAAAAATATGTTTGTGTTTATTGTTGAAAATTTGCAAAACTTTATGCACCAAATTACCGAAATCATAGGCTTGCGCTTCCTGATCAAGTTCATCAAGCGGAAATAATTTCAAAATATATTTTGCAAAAATAGTGTATGGATCACGGCGAAGTATTTCAATATTTGTCGCCGAAAGTTCACGCGGGCGCATTTCAAGCGGCGGACGCGGATGCGGCGGTTTAATCGGTTGATATTGTCCTTGTCTGTCAATCTCGCGTGCCAAAGAGGCATACTTTTTATCATATAGGAATTCGCAACGCTTTATATCGTCGGAAAAATTGGCTTTCAAAACCGTTTCAAAACGCAACCACCACCGCGATTTATTTGTCGGTGTGTCATCAACTTTTTCGGCACGCGTTAGATAAACTTTCGGAGCATTTAAAAGGTGCGCAAAATCAGCAGCGGCAACTCCTATGGAACGCTCCGGAGAAGGCAATCCGAAATCCTTTTTCATCGGCCGCGACATCCACATATCGGCTGTCGGCATATTCGGCCAATTCCCTTCATTAACCTCACCGACAATCATTACATCATAACAAGCCAGACGCGCTTCAATCGGACCGAGTATCTTCACTCGCGGATGTAAGCCGTATACCTTGCGTACGCTGTATCCGGCAAGTATTTTACTCAATAAGCCGGCATAATCATTTGTTTTGATCTGTCCGATTATATCACAATATTGCAAAAATGATTCCGTAAAGTCTGTTGCAATATGACCGTCATCACGGCGCCAAATAATCTGTTCGCCTTTTTTATCATCGGTGTCGGCCAAACTTTGGGCAACTTCCAGATGAGTTATAAACATTTCTTTTAAATTCACACTCGGACGCTCATATAAATCTTTCAGCGGTTGTATTCTGCGCCAAAATTCATCACCGAGTTCCTGAATTTCTTTTGTTATATCTTCCTCACCGCGCATGACAAGTTCTAAATGATTTCTTTTAATATTGAAGTCACGCTGGCTCATTCCGCAAGCCGTAAAAGGATGTTTCATTAAGGCAATTTGAGCAGCTTGTGTGTTTTTTTCCAAAACTTCAAGAATAAGCCGCAAATAAATGCCGATTGGTGTCAGATGCAATGGTTGTCCGGCCGAATCATCGGCATTAATATTCCATTTTTGTAACTCGGAAACAACCCGACGCGATAAATTTCGGTCTGTTGTAACCAATGCCGCCGTTTTTTCCGGTATTTCCAACGTCTCTCTGATTATCATGGCAATAGCAACGGCCTCTTGACGTAAATCATTGCAACTTACCAATTTAATACCGTCAAAAGCAGTAATCGGTAAACCGTTTTGCGCTAAATTGTGCCATTTAAGAGTTGTTGCAGCCGGACGCATAACTTCAGAAACAAGCTGTTCACGTTCAAAATTTACCTTTCCTATGTTTTCAACATCATTGCGTTCAATTTGTAAAAAATCCAACAGTTCTTTTAATTCGTATTGCGGGTGATTTTCGTCCTTACCGACAAGCTTCCATGACTCCTCATCAAGGCACTTATCCAGGCCGTATAAATAAAGTTCGCCGTTTGGTAATTCGCATACGGCTTTGACCAAGCGCTTAATAATCGGATAAACGGCCGTTGTACCGGCAATCACTATTTTTTGTGTCGGCGGATTTTGTTGCCATAAGGCTATTTGCGCTTTCAGAAGAGATTGACGATAATCAATGGCATCCGTTTTGCCTTTTTCCGCCAAGATATCCGGCCAAAACTGCGTTATAATTTTTAATAATTCAAGCGTTTTCTGCCAATGTTCGGCGTATTCTGCCGCAACCAAGTCTTTCAACTCATTAAAATCCAATTCTTGATTTTTAACGGTTTCCATCAAAGATTTCAAATTTTGCGCCAAAGCATAAGCCTGTCCTGCCGAAATGTTTTGTTTTTCCGATTGTGCCTTTTGTAAAATCAGACGCGTCAGTGTTAAAACACATTCCATATCATCCGCTTTTGACTTCAAATCGGAAAGCATTTCCGCGTTACCGGTTAAAAAAATTTCATCTTCTTCCACATCCATAATCGGGGTAATTTTCGGCAAAATTGTCGGGCGTAATTCGTGGTGACGCAAAAATGCTTCCGTTAAACTTTGACATGCGCGTCGTGTCGGCAATAAAAACAACACATACGATAATTCTTTCGGATTATCTTTGTATTGCTCCAAAAAACGTTGCGCCAAAACATCTACAAAGGATTCACCGGCACTTATGTTATAGATGTGATATGCCATATTTTTTCCTATAATGATGCTATAAATTCTCTAAATTTTGCCATAGCGCGCCCGCGATGCGAAATTTTATTTTTATCCTCGTGGCTCATTTGCGCAAAACTACAATTATATCCGTCAGGAATAAACAACGGATCATATCCGAATCCGCCCTCGCCGCGCATTTTTTCACGGGCTATCTGCCCATCTACGTGCCCTTCAAATAAATGATGTTCTCCGTTCGGATAGGCCAAAGAAACAACACAGGAAAAATGGGCTTTACGACTCGGATTTCCGCTTTTTTCCATTTCGGAAAGCAATAAATCCATTCCTTTATCAAAATCACGATTAGGCGCATATCGCGCGGAATACACTCCCGGTGCACCGTTTAAGGCATCCACGCACAAACCGGAATCATCGGCAATGCAAGGAAGACCGGTTGCTTCAGCAATGGTCTTTGATTTTATAAGCGAATTTTCGGCGAAAGTCGTTCCTGTTTCGGCCACATCCGGCAAATTCATTTCTTCGGCAGAATGCACCGTTATACCCATCGGGGCCAACATTTCCTTAATTTCCGCTATTTTTCCGGCATTGTGACTGGCAAATATTATTTCCGTAATTTTCATGTTATTCTCCCAAAACTTTCTTTTGCGCCATTATAATTTGATGAATTCCGTGTTTTGCCAAACGTAACAGTTCGTTAAACTCTGTTTCGCTAAAGGTTGCACCTTCCGCAGTTGCCTGCAACTCCACAATGCGACCGCTTTCTGTTAGCACAAAGTTTGTATCTGCATCGGCATGCGAATCCTCATTATAATCCAAATCAAGAACAGGTTCGCCGGCACAAATTCCGCAAGAAACCGCTGCCACATTTTCGCGAATCGGATTGCGAACCAAGCGTCCTTCTTTTACCAATTTATTCAATGCCAAGTATAATGCCACAAATCCGCCGGATATTGACGCAGTTCGCGTACCACCGTCTGCTTGCAAAACATCGCAATCAATTTTAACGCAGATTTCCGGCATGGCGGTTAAATCAACCGCCGCACGCAACGAGCGCCCGATTAAACGTTGAATTTCCTGCGTTCTACCGCCAACACCTTTTGTTTCACGAGCAACACGAGTTTGGGTAGAACGCGGCAATAACCCGTATTCGGCGGTTACCCAACCTTTTTGTTGCCCCTTTAACCATGCCGGAACCTCACTTTCAACCGAGGCAGTGCATAAAACATGCGTATTGCCGCATTTTATTAAACAAGAACCTTCCGCATATAAATTAACATTCGGTATAATTTCCAAATTTCTAAGCTGATCAGCCGCTCTGCCGTTTTGCCGCATTCTTTTTCCTTCCGCTATATTCATGGAATCGGCAGTTTTTATTCGTTTGCCGATTGATTTTTTTGTTTGTTGTTTTTCTTATAAAAATGATTTATTGCCGAGACAACGCGTCTGACCGTGTTTTCAACTTTTTCGTCACGCGTTTCAACCACAATATCCGCTTCCGAATAATACGGATATTCTTCCGCAATATATTCCTTGAGTTTTTCTTTAACCGTATCATTATCGCCCAGCAAAAACGGTCTGCGCGTCCGACCTGCCGTACGGTGATAAAGCGTATCTATATCGGCTTTCAGCCAAATTGTCAGTGCATGATCTTTGGCCAACTCACGAGTTTGCGCCGCCACAAAAGAACCGCCGCCCGAGGCTAAAACACAAGGCATTCCTTGCAACAAACGCCTCATAACTCTTTCTTCGCCGGCGCGGTATTCCTTTTCGCCGAAACACTTTAAAACATCCACAAGTGACAAACCGGCGGCTTTTTCTATTTCCTGATCGCCATCTACGAATGGTAATGACAAATACCGCGCCAACCGTTTACCGACGCTCGTTTTGCCGCTTCCCATCAATCCGACCAATAAAATTATTTTATCTATTTTTGGCATTTTCATCTTACTTTTGTTATTCTTAACTATTGACTAACAATATAACCTTGTTAATATAGAATCAATATTTTTTAACAGATTATAAGGAAAAATAAAATGCGCAGTTCTTTCAGCAAACAAAACAATTCAAAACTCGTTATTTACACAATCGTTATTGCCGTAATTGTCGGCATATGCGCCGTTGTCGTTCAAGATATTAAAGTACCGACAAAGCATGTCTCGCAAGAAATCAGCGTTAAGCTTGAAAAATAATGCTCGGTGCGGAAAAAGAAAGTTTTTTGCAAATGATGGCCGCCGAAAAAGGCGCCGCCCAGAACACTATTGCCGCGTATGATCGTGATTTGATGCAGTTTTTGGAATTCGGCTTGTTTGCCGATTCTTCTGAAATTTCAAAACAAAAAATTGAAGATTTTTTGCAGGATTTGCATTCTCGCGCCTTTTCCCCGAAAAGTATTGCCCGCAAACTTTCGGTAATTAAAGAATTTTGCAAATTTTTGTATTCGGAAAAAATTATCAAAGATAATCCGGCGCAAAACATTTTAACACCAAAACAGGAAAAACCTTTACCTAAATTCTTAACCGCCGATGAAGTGAAGTTGCTCATTCAAACAGCTGCCGACAGCGAGGATTATCGTATTCAGCGTATTGCCGTAATGATTGAGTTAATGTATGCAACCGGTCTGCGGGTTTCCGAACTTGTAGCATTGCCGGATAATGCCATTAATTATAAAAAAGGGGTGATTTCCATTCTTGGCAAAGGAAGTAAGGAACGCATTGTCCCAATCGCATCGCATGCTCAAAAAACAGTGCAAAAATATGGTGTGTTGCGAGAGGAATTTATTAAGAAAAATTCTTCTTCTCCTTGGCTTTTCCCGTCCTTAACGGCAACCGACGGACATTTAACACGTGATGCTTTTTATAAAGACTTAAAAAATTTGGCCGCGCAATGCGGTATTTATCCGTCACGGATTTCGCCGCACGTCCTGCGTCATTCTTTTGCCACACATTTATTAAACAATGATGCAGATTTGCGTTCGGTGCAAAAAATGCTCGGCCACGAGAACATAACCACAACAGAAATATATACCCACATTACTTCACAAAAGCTTATCAAAACCGTGTGCGATAAACATCCGTTGGCTCATTTTGAGGAACAAGATAATGGCTAAAAAATTAACAATATGTTCCGAGCACAAAACCAAAGATTTAACAGCCTTAAGCAAAACAATGATGCCGCTTATCAAACAGTTGCTCGGCACACGAGGCTTAATTGAAATTGAACTTTTATTGAACTGGAAAACCATTGTCGGTGAAAATGTGGCACATTTCAGCTTGCCGCAAAAAATTACCTTTCGCAAAGATGAACGCACTGACGGATGTTTGACAATCAGCGTGTTAAGCGGTGCATTCGCCATGGAAATAAAGCAAAATGAAACAACTATTTTGGAAAAGATAAACGCATATTTCGGTTATAAAGCCGTAAGCAAATTAAAAATCTTGCAAAATGCCAATCCGGCGGATTTTTCGGTTTCCAAAAAAAATACTGATAACCTTAAAAAATGTCTTGTATCCGGAGCGGAAGAAAATTATATTACGGAATTAGTTAAAGATGTTGAGAATTCTGCTCTTCGGCAGACTCTCGCAAATTTGGGAGTTGCTGTTATTGCGCAACGCAAAAAATAGGAGTTTTATTTTGGAAAAAATTATCAGAATTATAAGCCACGCACTTTCTCTTGTTGTTGTCTTTTTTGTAACAGGTTATCTTTACTTTACGTATAAAGGTTTTACTTATGTTGACGGACAAATTGTCCTTGTAAAACAAGTCGCCCATGCGGCTGAAAAAAACGGAATTGCAACAGTCTTATCTCGCAATATTGCTATAAATGCTTCCCCAAAATATGCATTGGGTTCGGCCTCTGCTCCTTTAACGTTGTACGAATATTCTTCGCTCGGTTGCCCGCATTGTGCAGATTTTCACTTGGATGTTTTGCCGAAATTAAAACAAGACTATGTAGACAGCGGTTTATTGCGCATTATTTTTGTAAACTATCCGCTGGATAAAAAATCTATGAAAGCCGCCATGCTTTCTGAATGCATGACTTATGACAACTATTTCGGTTTCTTAAATCAATTATTTAATCGCCAACGCTTTTGGTGGATGGACAATGATGATGAACAACTTATTCGTTATGCCGCGGAATACGGATTAAGTTACGATGAGGCTCAAGCCTGCATGAATAACGATATGGTCGCCAGAGATATTGTTTCCAATCGGCAAGAAGCCATCAGAAGACTGGATATTAAAGGTACACCGGCATTTTTATTTCAAGGCAGAGATGGTAATGAAGTTATTTACGGCGTTCCGAGTTATAATGAGTTGAAAGAATATTTGGATCGTCGCTTAATGACTATGTAATCGGGGCTGTACATGAAAGATTACCCTCAAGACCTACAAAACATTGAAAAGAGAATCTATGATCTCAAGCACAAAAGTGAGCAACCAAAACACAAAAATAACTTTGTATGGGAATATAATCAGGCTGTTCGAACCGTTATTGATTTTATATCGCCAGTTTTCATCGGTATTTGTATCGGCTATCTTTTAGATAAGGTGTTTAATATTTTGCCGATTTGCTTGATTGTTTTTGCA
The DNA here is from genome assembly GCA_017479785.1 of Alphaproteobacteria bacterium. GTDB lineage: Bacteria > Pseudomonadota > Alphaproteobacteria > RF32 > CAG-239 > RUG410. The sequence goes on along the minus strand of JAFVBT010000087.1, from coordinate 17,786 downwards.
ATTTTCGGACTTGCCGCCGGAATTTTAAATATTTATAAAATATATGGTGCTACAAGTACTGAAAAACGAAAGTAAAAAAATGGAAAATCCCTTAGAACAGTTTGAAATAAAAAGAATTATTCCTTTTGATGTAAACGGTATTGATATCTCTTTTACAAATTCCTCGCTGTGCATGGTTATCACCGTTCTTTTTATATTTACTTTTATGAGTTTTTGCTTAAGAAAAAGCAGTATAATTCCCTCAATGGGGCAAGCCGTCGGTGAGTCGGTTTATGACTTCATTGAAGGTATTATGGGAGAAACTCTTGGCAGAGAAGGCATTAAATATGCATCTTTTGTTTTCACGTTATTTACTTTCATTGCCTGCGGTAATCTTCTAGGTTTGTTCCCATACAGCTTTACTTTTACTTCTCATATTGCCGCAGTCGGTACTTTATCCATATTTTGCTTGTTTTTGAATATATTTTTCGGCATCAAACGGCGCGGTTTAGAGTATTTTCGCTCATTTTTCCCGCACGGGTTGCCATGGGCAATGGCTCCGCTGATTGTGCCGATAGAAGTAATGTCTTTACTTTCAAAGCCTTTCAGCTTAACTATTCGTTTGGCGGTTAATATGTCTGTTGGGCATATTACGCTAAAAATTTTAGGTTCTTTTATAGTTATGATGGGCTTTTTGGGTTTTATACCTTTAGTTGTTGATGCTTGTATTATTATGTTTGAAATGTTTGTCGGATTGTTGCAAGCTTACATATATACGGTTCTGAGCTGTGTATATTTAAGTCAGGCAATAACCGAAGAATAAAACTTTTTTACGGAAGGGATTAAAAATGGAAAACGAAGTTATGCAAGATAAGTCTTTAGCATTTTTTGCAGTCAGTATTTGTGCTTTAGCAATGACTGTGGCTGTTTGGGGCTTGGCTAAATTATGGGTTACGTTGATTGAAACAGTAGGTCGCAACCCGCAAGTTAAAAACGATGTACAAACTTTCGGCTTTATCGGCATGGGTTCTATTGAAGCCGTTGCATTGTATATGTTTGTTGTTGCCGTGTTGATGATTTTCTTCTAATTCGGAATCGTTATGCCGCAAATAGATGTTTCCACATTTGTTTCGCAAGCGTTTTGGCTTGTGCTTTGTTTTTGCACATTGTGGGCGCTGTTATCACTGTTTATTATGCCTAAGATGGCAAACATTAAAGAACAACGAAAGCGCAAAATCAATGAATATTTATTCAAAGCAGAAGCCTTAAAAACGCAGGCGCAGCAAGCAATTGATACATATAATAAAATTATCGGCGATGCCCAATTCGCTGCAGAAGACAGTTTGACGCGCGGTGAAGCCGAATTGGCGGCTCATTTACAAGAAACCGCTGAAATAATGAAGAAAAAACTTTCGCAAAAAATGGCGCAACAAGAAGCCGAATTGGCCGAAGAAAAAGCAAATACCGAGCAACAAATAGAATTCGTGGCGCAAAGCTTGGCTCTGAATATTGTACATAAGCTCGGTTTTTCAGGCATAAATCAGGCAGATATAGATAAGATTACAGCAAAGGAAACTGTAGATGACTGAGGTTTCGGATATTGCATCGGATGAGCCTTTACAAGAGGCAATCTCTAAGAGTAACGAACTGATAGATGCCACGCAGAATGCCATTATCGGTGCGGCGGAAAATGTAACGAATATCATTGATTCCGCTACCGGAAAACTTCCTGCTCCAACCACTGTTCATGCTGAACCCTTTTATGTTGAAATTGAATTTTGGGTGGGTGTGGCATTTGTTTTAACGATTGTTATATTGGCAAAACCTGTTCTGAAATATATGGGCGAAGCACTGCGCAGGCGTATTCGCAATACGGCACAATCCATAGAAGATGCCGTAAAATTACGCGATGATGCCCAGCTTCTATTGGCAGAGTACGAGCGAAAATATCTCAATGCAGCGGATGAGGCTGCTCAAATTACCAAAACGGCAGCAGAGAATCTGCACAATCTTGAACAAAGAGAAAAGGCAAAATTTGAAGAAAGTGCCAGAATTCAGGAAAGAGATGCTCAAAAATACTTTGAGCTCTCCGTTCGCAAAATTAAAACCCAACTCAGTGAAACAGTCAGCAAAAAAGCTAAAAATCTGGCGGAAAAAGCTATCCGTCGCTATATAGCGGAAACCGATAAAAGCAAAATGGTTGACGATGCCATTAAAGAGTTGGATAAATTTATTTCGTAAAGATATTTTTCAATGCAGCCACATTTAATTATCGGTAATATATTTTCTTTTTTATCGGCAGTTTTTATTGCATTATCGGTTATTAAAAAAAACAAAAAAGATTTGATTTGGTATCAAGTTATTGACGTGATATTTTGCATTCTTTCAAATATTGCCCTTTGCACCTATGCCGCACTTACAACAAACTCCGTTGCTTTAATCAGAAATATATTGGCTTATAAAAGCAGACTGACAAGAAAAATAACTTGGATATTGTTTGTTTTATGCATTGTTTTCGGGCTGTTGGCAAATAATCGCGGTTTTATAGGCTTGTTTCCCGTTATTGCTTCCTCCAGCTACACCGTTTTTATGTTTACCACAAAAGATGAACAGCAAATGCGTTGGGCTTTGGTTTCAAATTTAATGTTATGGTTTGTACATGATATTTATGTGCAAGCTTATCCTTCAGCAGCAACAGATGTTTTGTTGAGTATTTGGACAATTGTTCAAATTTTTAGAAATAGAAAAAGATTTTTATAAATAAAAAATCAGCCGCCGGAGTTACCGACGGCTTTGCCATAAATTATGAGATTGTTATTAAATTTCGCCGTTGGCGTAACGTGCCGCCATATCAGATAATTTAATTGCTTTAATTTTATCAGCCTGACCGGCCGCACCGAACGCAATATAACGATCTTCGCACTCTTTTTGCATTGCCTCAATAGCCGGCTTCAGATATTTACGCGGATCAAATTCCGATGGTTTTTCGGCAAACAAGCGACGAATCGCACCGGTCATTGCCATACGCAAATCGGTATCTACATTTACCTTACGTACACCGGACTTAATACCACGTACAATTTCCTCAACTGGCACACCGAACGTCTGTGGAATCTGACCGCCGTAGGCATTAATCAAGTCTTGTAATTCTTGCGGAACCGAGGAAGATCCGTGCATAACAAGGTGAGTATTTGGCAACTTCGCATGAATTTTTTCAATTACATCAATCGCTAAAATTTCACCATCCGGCTTGCGCGTAAATTTATAAGCACCGTGCGATGTACCAACGGCAACAGCTAAAGCATCCAAGTGCGTTAAATTAACGAATTCTGCTGCCTCATCCGGATCGGTTACCAAACGCTTTTTATCCAATTTACCCTCGGCTCCGATGCCGTCTTCCTTGTCAGCCTTTCCTGTTTCCAACGAGCCGATAACGCCTAACTCACCTTCAACAGACGCACCGACAGCGTGCGCTCTGGCAACAACTTCTTGAGTTACGCGAACATTATATTCAAATGATGACGGCGTTTTACCATCTGTTTCCAATGAACCGTCCATCATTACCGATGTGTAGCCGTTCACAATTGCTGATTGACAGATATTCACACTGGTACCGTGGTCTTGGTGCAAGCAAACCGGCAATTCCGGATACATCTCAACCGCAGCGGCAATCATATGACGAATCATTGGATCACCGGCATATTTGCGTGCACCGGTTGATGTTTGAATAATTACCGGCGCATTTACTTTTTTAGCCGCCTGCATAATGGCAATAATTTGTTCCATATTATTAATATTGAAAGCCGGAACACCATAGTTATGTTCTGCGGCATGGTCAAGAATTTGACGCATAGAAACTAAAGGCATTTTTATCTCCTTAAAAATTACAAATTAACTGGCTTGAATATAGGCGATTTGTTTTTTTTTGCAAGCATTTTTTCCGCTGTTTGCGCGGATTATGCACTACCAGTAATTTATCTCTTCAAAAGGTACTCTGTCTGAAGGCTTTTGCGGTTTATATACAAACAAATTCGTTACGGCCGGAATATCATAGGTGCGATGCCAATAACCTTTCTTCTCCATACACAAACGATAGTCTCGCGGATTGGAATCGGCAGAATCACGAATGGAATTAACCAAAAGCGGCGAAGCTCCTCTGTGCGGCACATAACTTGCCCAAATACCCTTCTCTTTATGCCAATCCACGTGAATGTCATAGCGATATTCTTCGGTATAGAACCAACTCTTGATATTCGGCCAATGGAACCAGCCCTCAGCCTCTTTTAAGCATTCCGAATGGTCGCGCGAGAATTTTGCAACACCGGTATTTTCTCTTTCCCAGTTATAGATAACCTGTCCCTTGCCGCTTGAAAACGAAGAACATGATGTAATCAAAAATAAAAGAGCACATAGTATTTTTTTCATATCAAAAATCAAAATCTGTATAGTGTTTAGACGGATATATTCCCTTTATCCTGTCGTTCAATATTTCCTTAAAACTCGGACGTGACTTAATTTTGGAATACCATAATTTCTCGTTTTTATATTCTTCCCACGGAACATCTCCCAAATAGTCAATCACCGAAAGTTGTGCCGCCGCACTGATATCGGCTAGAGAAAAATTATTGCCAACCAAATAATTATTGCGTTCAACAATCCAATCTATGTATTCCAAGTGGAATCTGAGATTATTTATGCCGATTTTTATTTTTTTTGATTCCGGCGGTTGGTGCGTTGCAAAACGCTTATATATTTTTTCACCCACTATATAGTGATAAACTTCGCGATAAAATTTGTTGTCAAACCAATCTGTCAGCCGACGAATTTCCGCTCTGTCTTTATTGCTTCCGCTGATCATTTTGTTTTGCGGATAGGTATCTTCCAAAAATTCCGTAATAGCATAGTTTCCGGCTATTATGTTACCATCATATATAAATATCGGCAATTCTCCGGCCGGATTGATTTTCATAATATCTTTGGATAAAGCCCATGGGTTTTCTTCTTTTAATACAAACAACATCTTTTTTTTCGCCATAAGAATGCGGATTTTGCGACATTGTGGTAATATGCTGCTGTGTACGACCAAAACCATGATTAATTTCCTTAAAGCCCTTCCAAAACCTCTTCCATTGTTCTTTGATGAACTTCTTTTTCAACAATATGTCCCGAATTTAAATTATTTTCAACATCATTGTTATCTTCTTCATCAAATTCTTCATCAAACTTTTCTTCTTCTTTTTCCGTTTGATATTGAGCAAAAGAAGGCGGCACAATGCCGTCATTTGCCGTTATTTCTTCTTCAACAATGCGAACGATCTCCTCTTTAACACTCTTTGCAAATTCCGGATTTAAAAGTGCTTCATGGATTGCCTTTTGATATTCCGTAAGTTTGGGCATAACCGGAGATAATGCCAAAAATACAGGTATTTTATACAGCGGATTTTTGGAATAAGCCAAATATCTGCCAACACCTAAGCGACTAGCCATAATTTTATTATAATAGAGTCCTCCCATTATGTAATCGACATCTCCCTTAAACAGTTGTTCATAAGCATCATAAGGCGTATCCACAAAGTTTACGTTAATCTCTTTTAATTTGCGCGTTACAAAATCACTGAAATATTCGGAACGGCTGGCAACGCCTTTTAACTTTTCCAAATCGGAAAATGATTTAATTTGCCCTTGTTTTTCAGCCAATGTAATTAAGTGTATCGGATTAGTTACAACTGCCGGATAAACCAACTCCAATCCGGTAAATAATTTTGTATCGGAATTTGCGCCGATAAAAAGCTGATATGTGCCGGCACGAGTATTTATCAACAACATTTTAATAGTTTGAAAATCATCTTTTATATTTTTAGGATATTCTACCTTTACACCATATTTCTGCATTGCCTTATACAACGGTTTTAAAAACGCACTTTTTAATTCTCTTTCACCCATCACGGAAAAAGGCGGATAATCAGGCAAACCAACCGCAACCAAATTTTTATCAAGGTAATTTATCTTTTCTATAAATCTTCCGTCTTCCGCTGCCGATGCATTGCAAAAAAGCATCAAACTCATAAGAATCATAAAAATTAATTTTTTCATCTTTGCCTCGCCTTACAATCCCCGCCATACGCAGTATAAATAAATTGTGTTAAAAAGATTTTAATTCTTTCCATAAAAGTAATTATCTTGTAGCATATTATAAAATAAAAAAATAAAAGTACAAGATGATAAATACGGATAGAAATTTATTTTTGATGCGCGGCGGTAACATTACGGCGGTAACCTCCGGCATCGGGAGCATGGGAAAAACGTGGTTTGCTTCCACGTTGGCGCATGCTTTGAATATTCGGCAAAAAAGTGTACTGCTTTTTGATGCCGATAACAGCTTGGCAAATATTTCCTTTCAGCTTGGTTTGTCTCCGAACGCAACTCTTGACGGCATACTGTCCGGCAATATCTGCTTCAACCAAGCTTTATACAGTTTAGGACGCAAAAAATTTGATTTTATCGGTGCAACAACCGGCAGTGAAATTTTGCAAGACACGCCCGACGGCAGACTACAGATTTTACGTGAAGAATTGCTCATTACCGCCAAAAATTACGATTATGTTATTGCTGATATGCCTTTATCCGAAAAAGTCATTACCCACTTTATGCCGCATGACGTAAACTTAATTTTAATTTGCACGAATGACCCTTCAAACCTGGTTTCAACTTATCAGTTCTTACATGAAGCAGCAAAATTTTATCACTATAAAAATTTGCAGTTGGTCATTAATTATGCAAATTCTTATGAAGAAGGAATGCAAACATATAACACGCTACGCCGTGCCTGCGAACAATATATCAAAACAATTCCTCCGTTGCTCGGTGTTGTTCGGCGTGATACCAGAGTGCGAGATGCCATTCGCAACAAATATTTACTGCTAAACAGATATCCGGATTCGGAAGCAGCTGAAGATATTATGAATATTGCAGACAAATATATCCAACAGAAGGGAACAGCAAACAATGAATTATGATTCCTTGGGTTATTATGCAGTTTTGAACGCCGATAATGAATCAACACCGGATTTCATTAAGCGCAGTTATTATGAAAAAGCTAAATATTGGCATCCGGATCATAATACGAATCCGAAGGCTATAGAAATGTTTCAAAAGGTTTCTGTTGCCTATGAAGTGTTGAATAATCCGAAAAGTCGCTTGGAATATGATTTACTTTCCATTGTTTATTCACAAAAAGAATTTCCGATTTTGGGTTCGCTGAAGATATACAAAAATCAAAAAGATAAAGACGATAACGCTTTACGCGTTTTAAAGCAAAGAAAAGTTTTACACGGACAAGTAAAAGAAACTAAGGATATTTGCAATATCCGCGAGGCGGGTAATATGGTTCTGGCCACATCAATTTCCAATTGGCTTAAAGGTTGGTGGGGAAAAGGCGGTTTTAAGAAAACAAAAGCGGCAATCAGATATAATCTGGCTGCCACAGAGGCTTTTGATGCGGATAATTTAAAGCTTCTTATCCATAATGCAATTGCTTATGCTCAGGAAAAAAATACCGAAATGGCTTGGGTTTATGCCAAACAAGCCGAAGCAATGGCCGCACAAAATGCTTTCGTTGTTAATAAAATAGCACAATATATAGATCTTTTGGCATACAAACCGCAGAAAACGGTTATCATTCCGTACTGGAATGATAAAGAGCTTCGTACACGGCAATATTTATTTCCGTTCTTTTTGGGTTTTGTTGCCTTGTTTGTATTTCTCCTGATGTTTGTAAATCAAGGTTTTTTCAGTAGTACCCTTTCAAGTGACGGGTATTATGAAGCTGTAATTATAGGCAACAGAATAGTCCCGTCCGATATGGTGGAAAATCATATCGTCAAATTAGATACTTCTGACACAGACATTACGGCCTTAGCTCATTTTAAGCAGGATTGTACCATTTATCACGGACCGGATACACGCTATTCGCCGCTTGCAAACGTTTTAAAAGGGCAAACCGTACGCATTGCCGGACACACTTATAATAAAGCATGGTACAAAATTGTGTTGGATAACGGCGAAACGGGCTATGTTCATAAAAATAATTTAATCAAAGGTATAGGAAATCCCGTGCCAAAAGGGAGCAAGGTTTATAAAGGATACAACAAATGAGTTTAAAATTTGAAATAGATAAAAAAATCGGCAAAAGTCGTTTAGGAAGACTGATTACCAAACACGGAATTGTCAACACACCGGCCTTTATGCCCGTCGGTACATGCGGCACTGTTAAAGCTATGATGCCGGAAAGCGTGGCAGCAACCGGTGCCGAAATTTTGCTCGGCAATACTTACCACTTAATGTTGCGTCCCGGTGCGGATTTAGTTGAAAAAATGGGCGGTTTGCATAAGTTTATGAATTGGAATAAACCGATTTTAACCGATTCCGGCGGTTTTCAGGTTATGAGTTTAAGCGGTTTGCGTAAACTAAAAGAAGAGGGCGTAACATTCCGTTCGCATGTTGACGGCACCAAATTTTTCTTAAGTCCGGAAGAATCTATGAAAATTCAGCATAAATTGGATTCAAATATTACCATGTGTTTGGACGAATGCACTCCATATCCTTCCACCTATGAAGACTGCGCTAAATCAATGCGTATGTCTATGCGCTGGGCAAAGCGCAGCAAAGATGCTTTTATTGATCGGGACGGTTATGGTATTTTCGGTATTCAACAAGGAAATGTTTACAAAGATTTACGAGAAGAATCGGCAAAAGAACTTATTAAAATCGGTTTTGACGGTTATGCTATCGGCGGGCTGGCTATCGGCGAAGGTCAGGAGAAAATGTTTGAGGTTTTGGATTATGCGCCGGATATGTTACCTGAAGATAAACCGCGTTATTTGATGGGTGTCGGCCGACCTGATGATATCGTCGGTGCCGTTCTGCGCGGGGTGGATATGTTTGATTGTGTGATGCCGACGCGCTCAGGCCGCACGGCACAAGCCTTCACCAAGTATGGTCCGATAAATGTGCGCAATGCCCGCCATCGGGAAGATCCGCGTCCGCTTGAGGAGGGATGTAATTGCCCGCTGTGTACACATTATTCGCGTGCATACATCCACCATTTGCATAAATGTAACGAAATTTTAGGTGTTATGCTGTTAACATGGCATAACGTTTGTTATTATGAAAGATTAATGCAGGGCTTGCGTAATGCAATAAAAAATGATACATTGGAGCAGTACGTTGAAGACTTTTATGCTTGTCAAAAACAAGGAGATATTGAGGAGTTATAAAAATGACAACCGCCGCAATGAACGAAAAAATTATAGAAACTTTTAAAGAAGAAAACAATAAAGAAGGAATCCGGGTTTTTGTTGCCGGCGGATCGCGTTCCGGTCATAACGAAATATATGCCCAAGAAGCCTATAATTTGGGCAAAAAAATTGTTAAAATGGATTTTAAGTTGGACTTCGGATTATCTAACAGCGGTATTATGGGCGCAGTGGCGAAAGGTGTTTTAGACGGCTGGAATAAGCGGCAAAACAAACAAAAGGGCGAACAGGAAGTTCCTATTCAAGGGATTACAACATCAAAATATTTCGCTCTTTATCAAACCGATGATGACTTGATTAAAAAAATGGATATCGTGGTGGCTAAATCTTTAGAGGAACGCAAACGCATGCTTTTACGTGCGGATTTTGTCGTATTCACACCGGGTGGTGTCGGCACTCTGGATGAACTGGCTTATGACTGCGTGGCTATGCAAGATGATATGTTGCCGATGAAGCCGTTTATTATTTATAATATTAACGGATTTTTCTACCATCTGTTGGAATACCTTAAAGTTATGGCATATGAGGGATTTGCCGAACCGGTGCCTTTTATTGTGGTGGATGATGCCGAAGAACTGGAAATTGCTTTCCGGTTGCTAAAATACCGCTATATCAAATGCACTGACGGCAAAGAAGCTTATGCGCATGCACGCCAGTTGGTTTATGAATTGCCATACTTTATTAAGATGAAAGAAAACTATGACATGGATGCCGACAACATCATTATGCATATGAACAGAATTAATGAGCAGGGAGATGATCAGGATAAGCAGTTTTTGCAAAATGAAATTGAAACGGCATACTTGGAAAAAGAAATAGAAAGAATGTATGAGCGCTTGGCTTATGCCGGAAAAGATACCGGTACCGTAAGCGAAAAACTTGCAAAATTAAAGAAAAGAAAGAAAGATATGTTTAAATGAGTGTTTTTTCTTTTATTTTCAGCTACTTAAAAAAGACCAAAGCTATGGTCGGCATTATCTTGTTTTCACTTGTTATTCGCAGCCTTGCAGATCGCGGCGAAATTTATGCCGTTTCACAAACAATCGGCGCGTTGCCGCAATATGCTTCAGATAAAAGCATTCTAAACAATATTATTTTTTATATTTGCCTTTTGGCTTTCTTTTTATTTTTGGAAGGTTTGGCGAATTATGCGTGGCGTTACACCAGCGGCAAATTTCAACCGTATTTTTCCAGCCTTGTTTATAAAGATATTTTTGCCACGGTTCATCATCAGTCTCTTACTTTTTTTAATGAAGAAATGGCCGGAAAAGTTGCCTCTAAAACGAAAAACATTGTTTCCGGCATCCGCGAAATATACGGCCAACTCGTCTTCGGTGTCATCCGACCGGTATGCGGCATTATTATCAGTCTGTTCTTAATATGTCATGCAGATTTACTCATGGGTGCATGTATATCTTTATTAAATTTTTTATTTTTAATCGGTATCATTTTTATCCGGCGCAAAATCGGTTCATTTGCCGAAAAGCGTGCTAAATTCCATGCCGAAGCGGACGGGGTTTTTATTGATACCGTCACCAATGCCGATTTGGTTAAAAGTTTTGCCAATTATTTTTATGAAAAAGGACGATTTTATCACGTTTTACGCACGGCCGTGCGTGCCGAGCAAAAAGAGCGCACCAAAGATGCATGGTTTGATCTAGAGGGAAAAATTATTTTTTACGTTGCATACCTTTTATCTTGTATATGTGTTTTTTATTGTTGGTACCTCGGTCGTCTGGATTTATCTAAAGTTGTGCTGACAACATCTCTTCTGAGCGGTTTAATGATGGAGGTAACAAACATCGGCTTTTTCGCCGGTGAATTTTCTCAAGTGTACGGACAGGTGAAAGACGGTTTAGAGTTACTCTTTCAGCCTTGTCAGGTTTCGGATTCACCGAATGCTCATAACATAAAAATGCGCGAAAAAACCATTTGTTTTAAAAACATAAAATTTCGGTATCCGCATAAAAAATTTTTATTTTACGGATTTAACCTAAATATAAAATCCGGTGAGAAAATCGGCTTAGTCGGGCATTCGGGCAGCGGCAAATCTACATTAATAAAACTTTTGGTACGTTATTATGATGTTGCCGGCGGAAAAATAGTTGTCGGCGGAGAAAACATTAAAGAAGTACGGCAAGAAAGTTTACGCGCGCAAATTGCCGTTATTCCACAAGACACAGCCTTATTTAACCGTACCATTATGGAAAATATCCGTTACGGAAATGTTAATGCCTCAGATGAGGAAGTCATAAGAGCGGCCAAATTGGCGTTTGCCGATAACTTTATCAAAGAGTTACCAAACGGTTATGACAGTAAGGTCGGTGAGCGCGGTGTTATGCTTTCGGGCGGCGAGCGCCAGCGTGTTGCAATTGCCCGCGCCATTTTGAAAAACGCACCTGTTTTGATTTTGGATGAAGCTACGGCGGCATTAGACAGTGAAAGCGAACAATACATTCAAAAATCCTTAAAAAAACTAATGAAGGGAAAAACGGTTATTGCCATTGCACATCGTTTGTCAACCCTAAAAGAAATGGATAGGCTCATCGTTATGGATAAGGGCAAAATCGTTGAAGAAGGTACACATGATGACCTTTTGAAAAAGCACGGCGCTTATTACCATTTTTATCAAATGCAGAGTTTAAATAAATAGCTTATTTTGGTGCCGGCGCACCTATCGCTTTGTAAAAAGCAATAAGGCTTTGTATTTGCGCCGAGCGTGCCGCAACATAGTCTTGTTGTGCCGATAATAAATTTTGTTGCGTGCGCATTACATCTGAAAATTCCGCCAGACCGTTTTTATATTTTGCCGCAGTCAAATCGGCGGCCGTGCGCATATTCTGCCATGCCCGATATTTGTTGTCGGCTCCGATTTTATTTTCGCGATAAGTTACCTGTGCATTTTTTATTTCGGTAACGGCATTAATAACAGCTTGCCTGTATTGCTCAAAAACTTCATCTTTAATGTATTCCTGCAATTTTATGTTGTTTTTGATTTTGTTCCAATCCAATAATGGTAAAACCGAAGACGGGGCATAATTATAAGTTTGACTTTCCGAATTGAAAAGTTTTCTGCCTCCTTGTGCGGCATAACCCCATAAACCGCTCAAGCTGACACTCGGGTATAAGTCCGCCACCGCCGCACCAACCAAAGCATTTTGAGCAATTAATCGTTGCTCAGCCTCTGCAACATCCGGCCGTATGCGCACAACAGATGCGGGCAATTCCGTTAATTCTTTTGCGGATTTATTTGTTTTAAATAAAATTTCCGTCGGTGCGGATTGTAAATTCAATTGTGACGGCAAAACCCCCATAATCGCCGCAAGTGCATTTAAATATTGTTCCACTGCTGCACGATATTGCGGAATTTGCGCTTGTGTGTTTTCCAGTAAAAAACGCGCCTCTTCATATGAAGCCTCATCTGATAAACCGTTTTGGTATTTTGCTTTAACCGTTGATAAAATATCCTGTTGCAAGCGGACATTTTGTTCGGCAAATTGCAAATTCTTTTTGCTCTGCAACCAATATATATAGTCCGACGCAATTTCGGCTGCCAACGATATTTTAACGTCATTAATGCCATATTCCGCAGCTTTCACGGATGCCGAATCCGCTTCGGTTTGCCGGCGACCTTGTCCCCAAATATCTAGCTCCCAAGATGCATCAAATCCAACACTGTAATATTGTGAATCAATTCCTGTTTTGGTATTTTTACTGCCTTTCTCATATTGATATCCGCCCTGCAAACCGATTTGCGGCAAAAATGTTGCCATATTGATTGCTCGTGTTGCTCGTGCCTGCCTTAGTTTTGATATTGCCGTTTTCACATCTGTGCTGTTCTGTAGTCCTTGCGCCAATAGCTGTCTGAATTGTACATCATCAAACAATGTTTGCCAAGCGTAATCCGAATTGCCGCTTTGCGACAATTTGAGTTCGTTTTTTATTGTTTCATCTGAATAAACGGGGTTGTTTTCATAATCGGGCCCAACCGTACAAGATAAAAGAAAAGCACAACTCAATAACCAATATTTACGCATTGCTACCTTCCTTGTTTGCGGCAAAATATTCTTTTAAATGTTCAAAAACAGCAAACAACGCCGGAATAAAAATTATCCCGACACAAGTTGCAAATATCATACCGAAAAATACTGCCGAACCAATGGCAATTTGCGAACTGGCTCCGGCACCTGTTGCCACAATCATCGGGAAAACCCCTAAAATAAAGGTAAATGCCGTCATCAAAACCGCGCGATAACGTTCTTCCGCTCCTTTGCAGGCAGCATCAAAAATACTTAAACCCTGTTCACGATACATTTTGGTAAATTCCACAATTAAAATGGCATTTTTTGCCGCTAATCCGATAAGCATTATAAGCCCGAGTTGCGCATAAATACTCAAAGATTGCCCCATAATGAATAAACCGACAATTGCCCCTAAAATTGCAAAAATCGTTGAAAAAATTACCGTCAGAGCCAGTAACCAGCTTTCATAAAGCGCGACCAGAAACAAATAACAAAAAACAACGGCTAAGCATATTAAAATTTCAACCAACCCTCTGGTTTGTACTTCTTGCAAACTTAAACCTGTCCATGCAAGATCAAATGCACGCGGCAATGTTTTTTCTATTTTTTCCAATTCAGATAATGCCGTACCGCTGCTGACATTCGGCGCGACCTGTGCTGTGACACCGGCAGAAGTATATTGATTAAAGCGATAGATAATTTTCGGTGAAAGCTCAGTCTTTATATTGGCAAAACTGTCCACTTTTATTAAATTTCCCTGTCCGGATTGTGCATAAATATTGCCTATTGATTCTAAATTATTGCGATACAAATAATCGGCTTGCATAATCACTTTGTTTGTTTGCCCGCTCAAGGTTATGTTATTTATAAAACGTGAGCCCAAATTGTTTTGTAAGGCCGCAAATAAATCGGCTACCCCGATGCCGAAATACTCCGCTTTGCGACGGTCAATGTCCAAATAAATATGCGGTGTATCGGCGCTGAATGTTGTGAAAGCATATTTAAAATCTTTATTTTGATTGATTTCAGTCAGATATTTATTCAATTCTTCCGCCAATGTTATCGGTGACATATTATTGTCGGTTGTCAAAAACTCAAAAGTTATACCGTCACTCTGCCCGATACCGGGAATGGCAGGCGGCGCGAAAAAATTGATTTGCGCCGATTTTTCCGAAGCGAATATTTTTCCCAAATGGCGACTGATACTCTCTATAGACATGCTTTTATCTTTGCGCTTATCCCATGGAAGCAATCCGACAACCCCGAGCGCCACATTCTCGCCGCCACCTCCTAATAAACTGTAGCCGGCAACCGTAATAAAATATGATGTACCGGATATTTTCAAAACATCATCGGACATTTTACGCAATAAATTATTTGTTACATTAATACTCGCTGTATCCGGTAATTGAATATTGGCAAAAATAATACCTTGGTCCTCTTCCGGTAAAAATGAAGTCGGGGTTAATTTAAAACCGAAAACAACCGCTAAAATAACTGAAATTGTGATAAATATTGCCGTTTTTAAATGATTAACGAAAAATCTTACCGCCGACATATAATGATTATTACTCCATGCCAACAATTCATCAAATTTTTTGAAAAAGGCATTTTTCTTTTCCTCTTTGTCATCACGCAAAAAAATTGCACATAGCGCCGGACTGAGAGTTAAAGCATTAACCGATGAAAATGATACGGAAGTGGCAATCGTTACGGCAAATTGTTGATAAATTTTACCGGTAATTCCCGCCATTAATGATACCGGAATAAAAATTGCCAGCAACACGAAAGTGGTTGCAATAACGGCGCCGCTGATTTGCCGCATAGCCTCAACAGATGCCTCATAGACCGGCTTATGATCGTAAGCCATCAGGTGTTGCACACGCTCAACAACAATAATGGCATCATCAACCACCAACCCGATTGCCAGAATCAGAGCAAATAATGTCAGAATATTGATATTATATCCCAGTGTGTAAATAACGGCAAATGTTGCAATCAATGACACCGGAATCGTAAACAACGGAATGAGTGTTGTTTTCAATTTTTGCAAAAAGATATAGGTAACCAATACCACCAAAAAAAATGTTATAACGAGCGTATCCAAGATACTGCGAATAGACGAGCGCACATAATCGGTTGAATCGTACATTACGCGTAATTCCATATCTTCGGGTAATGTTTGCGATAATTCACTTATTTTTTTGCGAATATTATTCATAATTTGCAAAGAATTTGAGTTAGGCATTTGGTTGACGGACATTATCAGCGCCGGTGAATTATTGTAGGAGGAATTAATATTATAAGCGTCGGCACCGAGCTCTATTTTTGCAACATCTTTCAAATATACAACGGCCCCGTCATCTGCTGTGGAAACAATAATATTTTCAAAATCTTCCGGTGTTTTCAGCAAACCTTTTGCCGTTAAGGTCAATACAACTTTGTTATCCGAATCGCTCGGTGCCGCCCCGATACTGCCGACGGAAGCCTGTACATTTTGTGCTTTAACGGCATTCATAATATCGTTGCTGCTTAACCCGAGAGCCGTCAATTTATCGGCATTCAGCCAAATTCGCATACTGTATTGCGGACCGAAAATTTGCACATCTCCCACACCTTTTATACGGGAAATCGCGTTTTTAATATTTGTATGTGCATAGTTGCTCAAATATAATTCGTCATAAGTATGGTGCGGAGATTGCAAAACCAACATCCCGAGCATATTGTTGTTTTGCGTTTTAATATTTAGTCCGTATTGCAAAACTTCTTCCGGTATATCGGAATTAACCTGCTGCAAGCGATTTTGCACCTGCACTTGCGCAATATCCGGATCGGTTCCCACCTCAAAGGTCACTGTTAATTTATAAGCGCCGTTGTCATCGGAAGAAGAGGACATATAAAGCATATTATCCACACCGTTTACCGCGTTTTCTATCGGCACGGCAACCGTTTCCGCCACAACTGCGGCATTGGCTCCCGGATATGTGGCAGAAACTATAATCTGCGGCGGTGTAATTTCCGGATATTGCGCCACCGGCAAAACATATATTGATAATAACCCCAGCAACACCATCACCACTGAAACAACTATGGCAAAACGCGGCCTGTCTATAAAAAACTTGGAAAACATTTTTATTTTTGCTCCGCTTTTTCCGTTTTTATTTTTTGCCCTAAGAGATTACCCTGCACAACTTCCGCTACAATAAGCTCTCCGGTTTCAAAATCATTTCGGACCACTGCATTATTTTGATATTCCGCCAAAACATCAATTTTATGCAGCCGCAACACATCGCCAATAACCGTGTACACATAATCTCCGTCTGATTTAAGTTGCACCAGATTCTTCGGAATCAACACAACTTTGTTATACTTTTTTTCCTGCATAACATTAACATATGCTTCCGGCATTAACTGATGTTCGGCATTTTCAAATTCACTGTATATTGCCACTGAATTTGTATCCGTATTTACCGCATTGGCGGTATATTTGACCTTGCCTGTTTGCGGCAGAACTTTGCCGTTTGCCAAGCGAATTTTTAATTTATTCGTTTGCAGTGAATTATCCGCAACGTCATTTAAGTATTCTTTGTCTGTTACGGAATAAACAACACGAATCGGATTATATTGCACCAAACGCGTCAACGCTTTACCTTGCGATGAAACATAATCCCCCAAAGAAACATCCATATTGCCGACAACCCCGTCAAACGGTGCCGTCAAATAGGTATATTGCAAATTGGTTTGTGCCGTCAGATAGGCTGCTTGCGCTTCTTCCAGAGCGCCGGATGCCGACATATAAGCCGTTTTGGCATCATCAATCTCCGTTTGCGATACAGCCTGTGCACCGGCTTTTGCCATGCGTTTATATTTAATTTTAGCGTTCAGATAATCGGCTTTTGCCGCGTATACCGATGCCTCGGCAGAAGCGACCTGAGCCAAATATTCATCTTGCTTGAGTGTTGCTAAGACTTCGCCCTTTTTGACACTTTGTCCGCCAACCGCATTAATGCCTATAACATAGCCGCTTATATATGGCACAATCTGTGTATCATTAATTGCCTCAACCCGACCGATATAACTGCGTTCCACCACAACATCGCGCGCTTCGGGGGCAAACACTTTAACCTGCTGTGCCACCGCTCCGGGCGTTTGCTTTTTTCTTTCCAAATGACGATTATAGGCCGTATAACCCCATATGGAAATACATGTCAATAGAAGTAAAAACAAAATCTTTGTTGCGTGTTTTTTGAAAAAAACCATCATTTTACTCTCCGCCAATTTTCCATAAACAGATAATCGGTAAAAAGTTTTTTTCAACTTTACTGCATTGTTTCTATGGCTTTTGATATTTTCCTGATGGAATTAAGTTCTATCTGGCGTACACGTTCTTTGGAAATATTATAGACACGGCTTAAGTCATCCAAAGTGATATTTTCTTCACTCATTCGGCGGTTATATAGAAGATCTTTTT
>JAFVBT010000086.1 GCA_017479785.1 Alphaproteobacteria bacterium | reverse complement strand
GGAAACCGCTTCTGGAGTTACTCGGACTTCTTTTAATTCTTACAAGCAGTGTAGGCTTTCCCTGTTCCATGCAAGATTCCATAATTTCTTCACACGTTTTACCCTGCCACATATCTACACCGTATTCTTTGCAATACGAAGTCATTTCACTTCTTACCGTCGGGCAATAATTACCGTTGCTGATCTTCGTATCGATAAATTCGACATATTCCGGCATCTCACATATTGTGGCGGCCTTTTTAAGAGCCATCCAGAACGTGTATGCACAGTGATATCCCAAAACCGCTTTAGGAGGTTTTTCTCCCGTCAATCTTTCCAGAGTAGCCGATATTCTGGCGTTACGCGCCGCACCTTTCGGTCCTTGCTCGGCGACTGAGAGTTCTGCCACCCAATCTTTCATTATTCCTTGGTATGTTTGTAACAACTTGCAATCTTTATCATAGCGATCGGCCTGAAACATCTGAAAAATCGTCGGCACTGTCTGCTCCACCGTATCTCTGATTTGCTCTATCATTTGATCGGTCAGATTCTCAGATTGAGCTTTAATACCCAATCCCGCACCGATAAGAACAGCCGTTGTCACAAGACGTCTGACCGCCGGCGACATTTTCGTGCGCCGCTGAAATCTTTTCCATTTTATCTTGTTGAGCCTTGCTTTGGCCGCAGATCTGTCTTTTTCGTTTGTCATACCAATCACCCCATTTCATTATTGAACACATCGTAGCATATTTTTTTGTCACATTCAAGCATTTTTTCGTAATTTCCGTATATTTTTTCTTAATTTTTTATTAATTTTTCAGGTTTCGGTTCATTGCAAAAAACTGCTTGAAAATTAAATTTTTCAACCTATTATGTAACTTATGGAGAGTTAGAATGAAGAAGATATATTTTTTTGTCTTAATTATCGGATTAATATTCGGCGGATTGCAGACCGCCTCTGCCGGAAGAAAAGATGAATCGAAAAATTACAGATGCCACACTGAACCGGACGATAGAATATTTTGCCTTGATGAAAAAGAAAGACCGCTTTCCGGCAAAAGAACTCGGGAAGTAAACGGTCATTATGTCAGTATAGAAAACTATATTAAAGGGTATCGTGACGGCTTGAGCACCTTCTTTGATGAAAACGGCAAACAAATAGAACGCGTTTATTTCAAACAAGGTATTAAAAACGGAATGGATAAAATCTACTATCCGACCGGCGGCGTTAAAATCAGTGCTCAATATAAAAACGGATTATTGAACGGCCAAGTGGATGTATATGATGACCGCGGTAAACTTCTCGGCCGAATGCGCTACAAAAATGGGATATTGTATAAAGGTTCCTGCCGCAATCAAAACGGAAAAGATGAGAATTTTACGCCGGAGTTTATTGCCGCACAACCGGAAAACCAAGTCGTAACCTGCGGGGCACAATGAAAACCGGTTTAGTTTTGGAAGGCGGTGCTCATCGGGCTATTTATACGGCCGGCGTTTTGGATGTTTTTATGGAAAACAACATAACGTTTGACGGTGTTATCGGTGTTTCCGCCGGTGCTATACACGGTTGCGCTTTTGTTTCAAAACAACACGGCCGAAGCATTGCATACACCCTGAAATATGCAAACGATAAACGTTATATGAGTTATTACTCGTGGCTGACTACCGGCAATATGGTCGGTGAACAATTTTGTTATCATGAACTGCCGGAAAAGCTGTTTCCGTTTGACCATCAAACTTTTGAACAATCACCGACAAAGTTTTACGTAACCTGCAGTAATTTGCAAACCGGCAAAGCCGAATACATTCTTTGTGAAGAACTGCGCAAAAAAATGCCGTATTTGCGCGCTTCGGCCTCTATGCCTTTTGTTTCGCGCATCAGCCATATTAACGGTCAGGATTTTCTGGACGGCGGCATTTGCGACAGCATCCCGATTCGCGCTTTTCAAAAAATGGGTTATGATAAATGTGTGGTGGTGCAAACACGCAATGCCGGCTACCGCAAAAAGAAAAACAAACTGGCATGGCTAGCTCCGCTGATATACCGGCATTATCCGAGATTTGCACGAGCCATTGCCGAGCGCCACATTATGTATAACGCACAAATGCAAGATATTGAACAAATGGAGAAAAACGGCGAAATTTTTGTGATTCGCCCGAGCCGATATGAGAAAATCAGTCACACGGAAAAAAATGTTCAAACCTTGCGCAAGGTATATGAACTCGGTCGTACCGATGCACTTGCCGCTCTGCCGGCTATGCGTAAGTTTTTGGAAATGTAAGATTTAACGTTTCTGCTTAAAAAAAACTTTTAACAATGCCGCACACTCTTCGGCACAAATGCCACCTTCGCAATGCGGTTTATGATGGCAGGTCGGCGCATCATAAAATTTAACGCCGCTGACAACCGCCCCGCCCTTTTCATCGCTTGCTCCGAAATACAGATTTTTGATTCGCGCAAACGATATGGCTGCCGCACACATGGTACATGGTTCCAGTGTCACATACATATCCATATCCCATAAACGTGTTGTGTGTAATGCTTTACAGGCTTGCTGAATGGCTAAAATTTCGGCATGCGCCGTTGCATCACCGCCGTGCGCACTCTTGTTATGTGCCACGGCAACAATGTTGCCGGTTTGCGGATTAACAATCAGTGCCCCGATCGGAACTTCGTCTTCCGAGGCGGCAATTCTTGCCGCTTGCAGAGCCTTTTGCATATATTGCTCTTTATCCATAGTTCACCTTTTTTTCATATTTTACCGCTATTATATTCGTAATTTATAAAAAGGGAAGTAAAATGACGGAACGAATTGCAAAATTTATCGCCCGCAGTGGCGTATGTTCTCGCCGCGAAGCAGAAGAGCTTATTAAACAGCAGCGCGTGAGCGTCAACGGCGAAATTATCACAACACCGGCATTCAACGTGGAAGGCACGGAAAAAATTTTGCTGGACGGCGAGAAACTGCCGCAAATAGAGCAAACACGGCTGTGGTTATACCATAAGCCCTCCGGTTTGGTCACCACGCATAAAGATACCGACAACCGCCCGACCGTGTTTGAAAATCTGCCGGCAGGAATGCCGCGCGTTATCAGTGTCGGCCGCTTAGATTTAAACTCGGAAGGTTTATTATTGCTCACCAACAACGGTGAACTTTCACGCCAATTGGAATTGCCGTCAAACGGTTGGAGTCGCCGCTATAAAGTACGTGTCCACGGTTATGTTGATAAGCGTAAATTGGCTGAATTAGCCAAAGGAGCAATGGTTGACGGTGTGCAATACGGTCCGGTTAAAGTGGAAATTGAAAGCCAAAATGGTACAAATGCATGGCTTTCAATCACATTAAATGAAGGTAAAAACCGAGAAATTCGCAAACTGATGAAATCAGTCGGTTTGGAAGTTGCGCGCCTTATTCGTCTCTCTTACGGTCCGTTCCAACTCGGCAGTTTAAAAAAAGGAGAAGTTAAAGAAGTGCCGCAAAAAACTTTGAAAGAACAGCTGGGAAACAAATTATGAGAATTGTAGCGGGAAAATATCGCGGCAAAAAATTGTGGGCTCCAACCGGCAAAGATGTTCGTCCGACATCGGAGCGCGCCCGCGAAGCTCTTTTCAGTATTCTTTATTCCAAAATCGGCGGCAATTATTCTGCAATGAATATAGCCGACATTTATGCCGGAACCGGCGCTTTCGGATTTGAAGCACTGTCTCGCGGTTTCAAAAGTGTGACTTTTGTTGATATTGATACTACAGCCGTGCGAAAAAATGCCAAATTATTTCCCGCCTAAACGGATAAAATCAAAATTATTACCGCCGATGCCACAAAATTACCGCCACCGCAACAAAAATTTGATTTAATTTTTATGGACGCGCCTTATGCTTTAGGCTTAACCGAGAAAACACTAGCGCAAATTTTACAACAGAAATGGCTTGCAGAAGGCGGTATATGTATTGTAGAAACACGAAAAGACGAAACAACCGAAATACCGGAATCTTTTGACCTGATTGATGAGAGAATATACGGTTTGGCTAAAGTTATTTTCTTAAAACTAAAATAATTATTTTTGTCAAAAGTTGTTGCTATTTAATTTATTTTATGCTATATTGTGGGCAAGTTAAATATTCAGACGGGGGAAAAAATGGCCAGAACATACCTTACAACAGGACTTCCTGATTTGAAAGAAGAGTACAGCGAGGAAGCTCTCGCCGCAAAATTCAGCACGCATTTAAATCAGCTCCGCAAAGAAATGCAGGAACGTAACGAAGAAGAAACTGAAGCACTTCAATCACTTACCGAACTGAAACAAAGTGAATTGAAAAACATCAGAAGCGGTCTTCAACCATTATATACGGCTGAAGAGATTGTCACCGAAGAACAAAAAATAAAGGCCACCGATAATCAGGCGCAATTAGATGAAGTGCGTGAAGTTATGAAATATCAGCAATGGCTTAAGGAATACGGCACGTCTTTTACCCAACTGTATCAAATTAAAGAAGAACACGAAAAGCGCGGTGAAAGCGAAAAATTGGTTCTGACGGAAATAGATTTGGCCGAAAATAAGGACATTCTGACCGATACGCAATATAATAAAATGAATGCCGATCCGGACGGAAGGCTCAAAGAGCTGGCCTTAAAAGTAGAAGCCGGGGAAGAAGATTTTGCTATTGTATTCACAGAATATCACCAACCAAACAGCGATCCGCAATTTAAAGCGCAACTGTCGTTTGACGAAGACACTCTGGCCGAGCTTAATGCCGAAAAATTAAAGCGCATTTTTGAGTTTTGCGAAAGATACGGTCTGTCAACCGCAGATATGTCTGTTCGCTATGCTTATGACGGCAGTATTGATGTTGATGAAGAATTGCGTATCAGACAAGAACGTATTGAAGAATTAACGGCACAAGCCAAAGAGTTAATAGAGAAAGAGGCTCTGGCACGTGATGAGACCGAAGCTAAAGCCGTTGAGGAAAGAAACAAAGAGCTACAAAAAGAATATGAAATGACCGTAGCGGCTAACGGCGGTATTGTATCGGAAGGCTTGTCAATGGATGATGTTTCACCGGATTTACCGATTACCGAAGATTCGGAATTGTTACAAGAGATGCAGACAGACGGGATTGCCGCAATGCAACAACAAGCCGTAACTGCACCGACACCTGCTCCGACCGCAACACCGGCACCTGCTCCGACCGCAGCGCCGGCAACCGGGAATGTTCTGACTCAACAAAAAGCCGAAAAACAATTTGAAGAATGGATTGGCACATCAAAAGGCTTGAACAAAAGTAAGGGCTTATCCTATTGGAAGCGTCATACCGGTCTTTTCGGTAAAGGTTGGGCAGAGTTTATTGTATACCCTTCGGAAGACAAGGATAATTTAAGAGACGACGGCCGCCGTGATAAAGACAATAGACATCCGAAATGGAACTATTCGTTTAAATTATTCGTTAGGGTTGATGAAAACGGAAAGTTGAATCTGGCTTATCGCACCCCGAACAGCAAGCGTATGGATGAAGATATTATCGGCGGCATTGCCGGACAGCTGAAAGATTTAGGCTATAAAAGCGTTAATTTCCCGAACGGCATTCCTGATCAGGAAAAAGGCATGTGGCGTAAATGCCTGGCTGAAAAAGGCATTGTTCCGCTCGGCATTGGTTTGGATCGCTCTAAAGCCGAAGGCATGTTAAAAGCCGCCAAAGAAAAACTCAGTGCCGAAGAATACAGTGATTTCAAATACAGACTCGGCAAGCATATGGATAAACGCAACAAAGACAAAGGCAAGGTTGTGGATGCGTCCGAACAGGCATTTATTGATGGTTTAATTAATTCACACAGATATGCCGCATTTACCGACGGCTACTCTCTCGGAATTAAGGGGGAAATGAAAAAGATTCTGCGCAGTAAAGATCCGATGGAAGGTGCAATTAAGAAAATCGCCGCCTTTAGGGCTCTCAGTTTACTGTTTGAAGTTTATCAGGATCAGGTTGATCGCGGCATAAGCCTTGCATCAAACCCGAAATTGAATTTGAGAAATCATCCGCTTTCACAAGAAGAAAAAGAATTCCTCAGCTCATTTACAAATTTACAAAAAATGAGTGTTCCGGATATGAATGCGCTGTACTTGTTCCTGCACAAACGCATGCAACCGGATATTAAGAAGGAAATGTATGCGGACTTAATCAAAGAGAAATACAGCAGATATAATGTTGCCAGACGAGCAGCTCCGGTTGTTGTCAAAGATATTTATAACAGTGCACGTAATATGTTTGAAGCCATTAATGAAGAATTACAGGTTAAAGGTATTGAGGAACTCGGCCCGATTAAAGCCTATAACGTTTTTTTGGAATATGATGACTTCTTGCTCAATTATGCTCCTGAGTATGAAAGAAGACATCCGCAGCAACAGCAGGCAACTCCGGCAAATCCGACTCCGAGCGCGACTGCCGAAAGAGAGAATGCTGCAACTGAAGAACACACTTCCGCACAAATGGCTGCCACACGCAAAATTAACCCTGCGTTGGTACAACGAAACGTACACAGCAACTAAAAATTTTACTCCTATAAAACAACAAAGGCGGCAAACCTCAAAAAGTTTGCCGCCTTTGTTGTTTGCTTATCCGATTATATTTTTTTCAATTTATATAAAATCAAGCTTGCTAAATAAAGAAAAGTGCGGTAACGTTCATCTGAGTTATATTTTATAGAAAGAGATACAACTCAGGGCTTAGAAAACCCTTTATACAACCGGTCATGGATGCATGACTTTAAATCAAAACAATCGACAATACGTCTTTTTTCGGACGGATGTCGACTTAATAAGGCTTACGCGCGAAAACGTCGAGCCGTTTGGTTGTATACGGTTTTCTAACATCCGCCCGCTTCAAATGCGGGTTTTTTTATCACCTGAAAGGACGTTAGAAATGAATATAATCAAAAAAACAGCGGAAAATCCTCAAGTCTCCGTTTTAATGCCGGTTTACAAAACGCCGGAAAAGTATTTGCAAGAAGCAATTGAAAGCATCTTAAACCAAACTTTTCATAATTTTGAATTTTTAATTCTGGATGATTGCCCCGAACAGCCTGTCGGACATATTGTTCAGTCTTATAAAGATAAACGCATAAAATATTCCGTTAATCCGTACAATATGGGAATTTCCGCCACGCGTAACAAACTTATAGACATGGCACAAGGTAAATATCTCGCAATAATGGATCATGATGATATAGCTTTACCCGAACGTTTTGCCAAGGAAGTCTGTTTTCTTGATACACATCCCGACATCGGAGTGGTAGGAACCTGGTATGAGCGTTTTCCGCGCACAAAGATAAAAAAAAGATATATTATCAACAGCCAAATTGAACGTGATTTGATGTATAACTGCAGTATTTTGCATCCGTCTGCCATGATTCGCAAATCAATCTTAGTTGATAACAACATCCGTTATGAAAGCAAATTTTCACCTGCAGAAGACTATATGCTTTGGGCAAGGCTTATCGGCAAAACAAAATTTGCCAACATTCCGGAAGTTCTGCAAAAATACCGTGATTACGCATACAATACATCAAAGACGCAATCCGCCAAAATGAAAGAATCTTCAAAAAAAGTACACTTGTTTTTGGAACAAAAACATCCTCAACTTATGTCACAAGCATCAACAACGCAAACATATAAAATATGCGGATTTCCACTGGTGAAACGTGATAAAAAAGGCTGTGTGATAAAATATACTTATTTCGGCCTTTTCAAAACAATCCGGCATGAACCGATTATGACTTATGAAGCAGATAATTTACCGATTTATATTATCAATTTTAATCGTCTCACCTATTTGAAACAAATGATTGCCATGCTGGAAAAGTATAAATTACGCAATATTCATATTATTGACAACGCCTCCACCTATCCGCCGATGATAGAATACTTAAAACATACACCACATACCGTACACCGAATGCCGGAAAATTACGGACACATGGTTTTCTTTCATCGGGATGAATTCAAAAATGTGCGTGAAAACGAATATTATGTAATGACTGATCCTGATGTAATAGCAATTAATGAATGTCCGAAAGATTTTATGGATTATTTTTATCAACTGCTACAACAATATCCTGAATTTAATAAGGTCGGATTTTCCCTCAAAACCGATGATATCAACTGTTCTCCCGAAGCAAAAGCATTGATTCTGAAATGGGAAAATTTATTTTATAAACACCGCTTAAATAATTACACACCATACCTTTATGCCTCGGCAATAGATACCACTTTTGCAATGTACAGACCATTGAAAAATTGGATTGGGAAGAACTTTTATAAAGGAATACGCACAGGCGCACCTTATGAAGCAAGACATTTGCCTTGGTACAAAGATTTGCACAATTTAAGCGATGAGGATAAATTTTATGCGCAAACCGATTGTGGCAGCGGTAATTGGAATGATGCAAACAATTTAGAAAAAATCAAAATATGTTTAATGAGTAAAGCCGTGGATACTTGGTGGGAAAACATTTTTTCAATAAAAAAATCACATAAGCGCACCATTATGCGCATTTTGGGTATAAAATTTACATTCAACAAAAAGTAATATACCCGATTATGAAAGCGGCAAACCTCAAAAAGTTTGCCGCCTTTATAATCAGCAATAAATTGTTTCTAATCTTTCAAAAGGTACGTCACCGTAGAAACAACTCTGACCTTTTTGTTGATTTGCGAAGTTTCGTAAGCATCCGGATTATCTCGTGAAACAATAGTAATCACGCCTTGGTTTGCATTTTGAATTTTGCCGACCTGACTGCCGCTGTTCACCGCGAATTCTTGTGCGGCTTTACCGGCATTTTCCGTTGCTTCTTTTAAGAGTTCCGGCTTAATCTCATTAAGTTTTGTAAAGAAATAATTAGCCGTTTGCGAACTGAACACAATTCCTTTACCGATAAGTTCATTGCTTTTTGCCAAAGCATCGGCAATCATATTCACTTGATCGGAGCGCACCGTAACCGTTTGGGTTAAAATAAAACGCGAGGCTTCTGCCGAATTGGTATCGCGATACGGATTTGCCATTAAGTCATTCGTTTCAATACGACCGGAAGAAATCTCCGTTTCATTAAAGCCGTTTCTTTTTAAGAAGCGAACAATTTCCGTATTTTGTGCATCAATTTGTTTTTGTGCCTCAGTCAAATTATTGCCGTTTACAGTGAATGTAATATTCCAAATACCCGTATCGGCAACCACATCTTTTTCGGCCAAACCTTTTACCGTAACCACACGGGAATTATAGTGTGTTTGATAGTAGTAATATCCCGGAAAAAAACCGCCGCATGCAATGCCCAATGCCACAATGGCGGCCGGTATAATTTTATTGTTTTCCATTTTATCTCCTTTGTTGTTTTGCTATATTGACATTAATCATTATAAACTTTATTGTCAACAATAAGGATAAAAATATTGCAAAGGAATAATGTTATGGAAGCACCGACAACCGAACTGGAAGTATTTTCTTCCTTATCCATACAGGAATACATCCGCTTGATGACGGCGGCTTATTATTTGCAAAACGAAAAAAAATGCAACGGCGCGATGTTCAAAATATCGGCGGAAAACTATGCGAAAATGTTGGAAGAACCGTTGCAAATGCCGCTTATCGGCCTGACTTTAACATTTGATGCTCAAAAGGAAACGTTAACGGCAGTACCTAACGAGGATTTTCTGAACCAATACGACAACAAAATTATGGCGGAAGTTGTATCGCAATATTACAATAATTATAAAAATCGCTACGTTTCACGCATAGTATTGGCAGAAGATTAAAAGCGCAAAAAAACGCTTTACATTTAAATTTTCTTTTGCTATAAGAAGCAAGAAGTGCCAAAACAAAGCACTTCGCATGAAGAAATATTATGGGGTTATAGCTCAGCTGGGCGCGAGGATAAAAACAACCTCTAAATGTTGTTTTTACCGCAAGCGGCGAAGTTTTCTTATTGAGCAAGCAAGGGAAACCGAGGCGCGGCGAAATTAGAAAACGAGTGACCGAAGCGACCAACGGGAGCAAGAAGCGTCTGAATAAGGC
>JAFVBT010000085.1 GCA_017479785.1 Alphaproteobacteria bacterium | reverse complement strand
TTGATTTATCATCATTAACAAGTGTGGGTTCTAGTTGGTTAAGTAATGCTTTCCGAGATTGTACAAAATTAACAAGTGTAAATTTATCTTCATTAACAAGTGTAGGTTCTAGTGGGTTAAGTAATGCTTTCCGAGATTGTACAAATTTAACAAGTGTTGATTTTTCGTTATTAACAAGTGTAGGTTCTAGTGGGTTAAGTAATGCTTTTTATGGTTGCAGTGGTTTAACAAGTGTTGATTTATCATCATTAACAAGTGTAGGTGATTATGGGTTACAATATGCTTTCCGAGGTTGTACCAAATTAACAAGTGTTGATTTTTCGTCATTAAAAACTATAACAGGAAACTACTCACTGCGTTTTCTTTTTTACGGATGCACAGCAATAACCGATGTATATTTCAGAGCATTAACAACAACAAGCTTTGGTAATGTAAATGAATTGCAAGATATTATGGCACAAACAGGTACAACAGTTACACACACAATCCACTTTCCGAGCAATTTGCAAAGCACAATATCCGGTTTAACCGGATATCCGTTGTTCGGCGGAACGAGTGGTTATGTGGTATGTGCTTTTGATTTACCGGCAACTTCATAGGAGAAAAAAATGTTTATTACACAATGTTATAAATATGAAAAAGACGGAATTGTTTACGTTGGCGGCAATGTGCCGGAAGATGCAACAATTTTGGAAACAATGGATATTTTGAACGCAGAAGAAGGCTTTGACATTATCCGCATTGCCGACAATGAAAATATGGGCAATTCGGTATGGCTTAAAGACGGCGACGTTCAAGAAAATTATAAAGAGGTGAAAAGTGAAACGGTAGGAGAATAATATGGATGTTTTATATTATATAGGCAGTAAATCGCATCACAATAACCAAGAGCTTCGTTATTCACTGAGGGCTTTGGAAATACATTGCAAAGACATTGGTGATGTTTGGATTGTCGGTAATAAACCACACTTTTTGAACAACAATGTGAAATATATGTGGGTTGAGGATAGCGGTACATGGTGGCAGAACGCTTTTAGGAAAACCATGGAGGCAATCAAAGCCGGTATTTCTGAAAATTTTTTGCTAATGAATGACGATTTCTACATGTTCAAAGATTTTACAATAGCAGATTATCCGTATTATCACAGGGGCGAAATACCGGATATTGCGGAAAATAAATATCAGCAGGTTATTGTCAATACCAAACGGATTTTGCAAATTTTAGGCAAACCATTTAAGCATTACGGTGTACATTGTCCAATGCGAATAAATGCAGAAAAATATAAACAATTATCCGAATTTTACACGAGCGTTGATAATCCTGTCAGCGCTCGTTGTTTATACGGAAATTTTTTTTGTAAAGGGAAAAAAGTCAGTGATTGTAAATTTTCGGACATTAAACCGAGCGTGACAGGTTGCTGGTCATCTAAGGATTGGATTACCGGTGATGTTTTTGAAAAATTGCAAAAACTGTTTCCGAAACCGAGTAAATGGGAGAAGGAAAATGAGTGAGTATGGAGAACTGGAGGTTATAATAGATACCTGCAATTTAAATGTGAATATTGTCACATCTACAGAATTGGATTGTCACGCCGTTGTGCGGTTTTCTGATACTTCTCATTCAGATACGGTGCAATGCGGCGATAATAACAATTAGGAGAATAAAAATGGATTGGGGTTTATTGAGCGGATGTACATCGCTTGTTGGTCTCTTGGTAGCGATAGTACGCTTGGGGGAATGGAAAGCTAGGCAGGAGGTGCAGCTTGAAAATTTGGAAAAACGATTGGAGAACAGCGATGGAAAAATTGAAGCCATCGCTGTTTTACAATCGCAACAAAACCTGGTTTTAACAGAAATTAAAACCAGGTTAGAGTTTTTAATTGAAGGTAAAATAAAAAGGAAAAAGAGTGATGTCTGATTTAGATATATTGGCGCGTACATTGTATGGTGAGGCGCGCGGCGAGGGTGAACAGGGAATGAAAGCAGTTGCTTGCGTTATAATGAATCGTGTGCATGCAAATAAGTGGTTCACGGGCTATGTTGTCAGGGGCGGTCAAAAAGTTCCGAGTATAGCACAGACGTGTTTGAAAAAATATCAGTTCAGCTGTTGGAATAAATTTGATCCTAATCGCAAGGTTGTTCAAAGCGTGACGGCGCATGATGCCGTATTCAGGCAGTGTTTGTTGATTGCGCAGATGGCAATTTCCGGCGAGCTTCATGATTTTACCAATGGTGCGCTTTATTATCATACACAAGATATTAAACCGGCATGGGCTAAGAACAAAACCCCGTGTTATGAATTTAAACATCATGTATTTTATCGGGAAGTGTAGGTGCGATATGGGAAAAAGTAAAAAAACGGGGTATCACTTCTGGCAATGGTTGATTATGCAAATAGTGCGTATTCCGAAGCTTTATGTACTGGCTTGGGGGATTGTTATTTTGCTTATCATTGCTTGTTTAAAAACAGAACTTGCGGTTTTGCTGAGCGGAATATTGTCATGAAAGTTATAATAATGTGGATTTTAAGCGTTTCGGCGGCTTTGTTTGCCGGTTATTTATACGGCAAAAGTTGCGCTGAAACACAAATTGTGGAAAAAAAAGTGGAGGTTATCAAATATGTGGCGCAAAAACGTGCAAAAATTCAGGCTCAACCTAATGCTCGTCGCGATGAATTGCTTAATCTCATGCGCACGGGAAGTTTGTGATGAAAGTCTTAAGCCGGTATTTCCGCATGCCGGTCCCGCTGTGGCAGCCGAATTACAGAACTTAAGTGCGGAAGAATATGCCGATTTTTGGGAATGGGTCGGACGCTTGAATAAATTGCGTTTGGAACTTGAAAACTGATAGTTAATAATGAAAGGAGGAAAAATGCCTAAAAAGAAAATAGCATCTTATTCATTTACGGAGAGCTTGGATATGCTGAACAAACTTCAAAAGATGGCTATTGAAGAAGGCAATATCAATTTGGCTCTGAAAGCCGAAGAACTGAAATGCAAAATTGCCTCTATGCAGGCAGATGAAAAAAATAATTCAGATGAGAACTTAACAAAAATTCTGGTGGATTTCATTAATGATAAACAAAATAACAGCGAAAATTCCGAAGATATTTGCGCCGCTGATCAAGACTAAAAAACGTTATAAGCTTTATTACGGCGGGCGTGGCGGCGGAAAATCATATGCTTTTGCGGATAGCTTACTGCTTTTGGGGCGCATGAAAAAACTGCGCATAGCTTGTATGCGTGAAATTCAAGACAGTATTAAAGATTCCGTGCATAAACTTTTGAGTGACAGGATAAGTTTTTATCAGCTGACGGATTATAAAATAACGGAAACGCAGATTATCAATAAAATCACCGGTACAACCTTTATTTTTAAGGGATTGCAAGAGCAAAATGCCGGCAATATCAAATCATTGGAAGGTATTGATATTGTTTGGTTGGAAGAGGCACAGAAAATCAGCAAAAACAGCTGGGATGTCTTAAATCCGACCATTCGGAAAGCCGGTTCTGAAATATGGATTTCAATGAATCGCGAAAATGAGAACGATCCGGTTTGGCAGGCTGTCGGCGCTAATCCGGACGAGAGAACATTGGTTGTTAAGGTTAATTATACCGATAACCCTTTCTGCTCGGACGAATTAAAATATATGGCAGAGAAATGCAAGCGTGAAAATCCCGAAGCATATGAGCATATTTGGCTCGGAGCGCCGATGATGAGCAATGATTATAAGCTGATTGCTTATAAAGATGTGCGGCGGGCAATGGAAAATATGCTGATGGAAACGCAATCGCCGTTGATTATAGGGCTTGATGTGGCGCGTTTCGGTGATGACCATACGGTGTTTTGTTTCCGGCGCGGGCGATATTGCACCGAATTTAAAATCTTTTCGCATTTGGATAATGTTGCGGTGGCAAATCAGGCCACCTTTTTTATACGCGAATTCCGACCGCTTCGTGTGTTTATTGATGCCGGCGGTGTCGGTGGCGGTGTTGCGGATATCTTAAATGATCGCGGTTATAAAAAAATTGTTCGTTCGGTTATGTTCGGCGCAAAGGCTTTGCGTGATGATCGCTATCACAACCGCCGTGCCGAAATGTGGGATGAGTTAAGACAATGGCTAGCCGGTGAGCAAGAAGTTTATCTGCCGAAAATTGATGACCTGGCAGCGGAACTTTGCATCGTAAATAAAAAATATGACAGTACCGGTCGGCTGCAATTGGAGGAAAAAGATGAAATCAAAAAACGTCTCGGCCGTTCGCCGGATATGGCCGATTCCTTAGCATTAACATTTGCCGAGCCGGTGTATGATCGTGGCATAGACTTTTACAATCAACTTCCCGACAACTGCATTGAAAGTTTGTTCAGGGTTAAAAAACAAGACAGTTCTTGGTGATATGAATAAATTAAATTTGAGGAGAAAAACAAAATGAAGTCATTAAGAGGATACATGGCGAATTATTCGGATATGTCTTATGCGGACGTGCCGATGGAACATTTAAATTATGAGGATGAAACCGCGCCGAAAAACTATTTGGAGCGGATACGTGAACTGATAGAAAACGGGGAAGCCGGCGGTTATGTGTCGGCATTTGATCACGGATTCAGCGGCGGTTTTGGGCGCAAAGTCGGCGGTTTTATAAATGCCGTCGGTTCATATCCGGTAGACAGACTTGCCGAGTGGCTCGGTTATGAGAATGTGCCGACGTTCAGCGATCGGTACAATGAAATCGTTCAACAAGCCGATATGAATGAAGAACAGCTTCGTCAACAACATCCGTATGCGGCAGCGGGAACGGAGATGCTTGGTAACGTTTTCGGTTTAGGCAGTGCGGCATATAATATGGCCGGTCGTATGGGATTGCAAGGAGCGGCACGTT
>JAFVBT010000084.1 GCA_017479785.1 Alphaproteobacteria bacterium | reverse complement strand
CATCACATCAATAGTCTGTAAATTGGTCATCGTATTATTAATATAATTTGCCGGATTAAAATCAAGCTTATAAATACCAACCACATAACCACCGAAAATACCGATAATATCGCCAAACAACACCAACAACGGCATCACAATTACCGCAGCCCAAACGCGCGGTGCAATCAAATATCTGAACGGATTGGCCGACAATGTCACCAACGCATCTATTTGCTCGGTTACGCGCATTGTACCGATTTCAGCCGCCATAGCCGCACCGATACGACCGGCCACCATAAGAGCCGACAACACAGGTGCCAACTCACGAGTAACGGAAATTAAGACAACGCTGGCAACCACACTCTCCGCTCCATATTCCGAGATACCAGAATATGTTTGAATGGCAATCACCATACCGGCAAATAATGTTGTCAATCCGACTACCGGCAAGGAATAAAAACCGATACTCATAAACTGTGCAAAAAATAATTTCAGATAATAAGGCGGCACAAAGCAATTATAAACGGATTTTGCAACAAACTGTGAAAAATATCCAAAATTCATCACAAAAGCCACCAACGGCTTACCCAAAATCTGTAAAAAAGAACCAAATCCTCTAGTAAACATCTTGATATTTTTCCTCTGTATTATCTTTCCGTGCCGACAGCAACCGCAAAACCGCAACAATTTTATCCGGTGCAGAACTTTCCTTAGCATACAAATCTATTTGCACAATTTCAACCCCTAAAATATTTTGTTGTTGTTTTTTCGGCATACGCTCTATTTGCGAAATATCCTCTCTCAAGTTCACAGCCAAATCAACGCAATTTTCATTTTTATATTTATATTTCAATATACCCACACCGCGAACTTCAAGTAATCCTTTAATATTATCGGGTGCAGAGCCGAATATTTTATTTTCTCGTATTTGAAGCTGTACCATATCATCAGCAACCAAAACGGCACCTTTATTTTCAATCAAACGCAAAGCTAAATCGGATTTTCCGACACCGCTCTTTCCGGTCAGCAAAACTCCGTAACCGTTAATCTCAACTAAATCACCATGAAGCAAAGTCTCATACATTTTGCAATCTGCTTATCTTTTCTTCTGTTGCCGCGGATATTGTAATTTTCCGCACACCGTTTTCAACATCTATATGTACACGCCACATATCGCGCGGTGCAAAAGCTCCCATTTTTTCCGGCCATTCTACCAAACATACTCCCGCATAAAATGCTTCTTCCACACCCAACTCAAATATTTCCGCCGGATTTTCCAAACGATAAAGATCATAATGAAAAATATCAAATGTATCCGCATTATACATCTGCACCAACGTAAAAGTAGGGCTCGGAACTTCTTTGGCATCTGTCAGGCTTTGAATGAATGCCCGTGCGAAAACGCTTTTACCGGCACCGAGTGTACCGCTTAGTGCCCACACATCTCCCCTTTTGCTTAGTGCTGCAATTTTGCGCGCCAATTCCGCCGTATCTTCTTCCGTATTTGAGATAAAAACCTTATCCATTAAAAAAGTCCCTTAAACATATTCATATTCAGACCCCAACCTTTGGAAGAACTTTTCTGTTCCGGCGTATGAATTTGAATTTCAACCTTACGATTTTGGATTTTTTCCCAATCCCACGGCTTATAAAACTCACCTTTCCATAATCCGCGATGATTTTGCGCGGCCTGTTGCTCGTATGGAATATAAACCTGTGTATTTTTCGTATAAGCAACCGCCCATCCGGCATTGGTGACTACCGCCGCCAAATCATATTTATAATCATTTACGAAGCATGAACCTGTCGCCCGATTGCGCACCACATCACCCAAAATGTGGCAGGTTACTTCTTTATCGCCGAGCCAGTTTCTGAGCCATGTTGCAGCTGAACGCCCGCAATAATATCCGGCACCGTGTTTATCGGCACATGTCTGCCGCAAATCAGGAGAAGCAATACCAAACAATTTAATCGTAATTCCCTGAACTTTGAGCAAACTTCCCGTAATAACGCGTGCTTTTCCCGTTACGGAAGGATAATCCAGCGGATTAATATCCAAACCGCCGGTTGCAGACTGCTCCTGCTGTTTACCGAACAAAACCTCTTTTACTTTTCCAATCAACCCCCTATCTTCCGCCGCTGTTGATGTCTGTTGTTGCGGAACATTATTGCTTTGCGCCGATGTTTGCGGTGTAATATGAACTTTTTTCGGCCCTGTATCTTCTGTATTTTCACCGCCGTCTTCCATAAAATCAATGTCATCTGCCGCATATTGCTCAGCCTCGGAAGTATTTGTGCTCTCTTTGCCGATCATAAAACCATCAATTGTTTTTCCGTTGAAAAATCCCAGACAATAAGCGCTGTAAAGTATAATACACGCCAAAATAAGCATCGTTGAAACCGAACTCAATATTTTCGGCAGCAACTTATATAAAATGTAAAGGCTGACAATTGCCATCACAACAGAAACAAATCCCATTCCCTGTGTAAAGGTACTGTCGCTTTGGGTTCCCACTCCGCCCCAATACATAGCGTACAGAAAAAATATCCCGAGTAAAGTATTTTTCAAAAAATTCATGCAAATACCTTTTTCTACCAAAAATGATATTCATTAGAACACAGTTTTTTTCGGATTGCAAGCATTTCTGCATATGTGTTCGCTATTTATATAGATCGGGTAAAGGTTTTTCTGCTTTCTTTTGATCGGTTTGTTTATGTTTTTGTTTTATTTGACGCATAATCAAATCATTATCCAAAGAAACCGTTTCTCCCGCATATAAAGCAGTGTTCAATTTTTCCATTTGTTCTTTGAATTTGTTGTCCCCGAGGCATTCGGCCAAATCATATAAATTGTTGATATTCTGATGCGGAAATGTTTGGCTGCCCCACAACAATAAATTATCGCGCACGGTTCTGTAATCACCGGCTTGCAAGCTCTTGGAAATTTCGCTCGGCAAGTGCATACTTGCTTGCTCTTTGATATCGTTTGTACGATGGCGTAGCAATATATAACTTAAAAACAGACCGGCAAAAAATGCACAAATAATAATTACAGCAAATTGCAAATAATTAACTTCCGCAAGTGAAGCTTTCTGTGGTTCTGTTGATGAAGTTTTCGCTGTTATACTATTTATATCTGATTTTTTAACACTTTCCTGACGTTTTTCCGATACGGCTTGTCCTTTTACAAATATTTTTGCTTCCGGCACGGTAGCATAAGCCATTTTTTGCTTGGTAACATCAAACCACGGCACAGTTATTTTCGGCAAAATCTGCTCGCCGCCCTCCTGCGGAATATATACAATGCGCACGGTTGCCTGAGAAATAATTTTATCTCCGTGTTGTACCGATGTAATCTCCGGATTTTCAGGGTATTGTTTCATATTTTCGCTTTCCGGAAAAACAATCTCCGGCAACTGGGTTTCGGCAACACCCGAGGCAGTCAACGTCAGTTCACGAGCAACCGTTTCGCCGACTTTAAACTCCGGGTGACTGTCTTCCCATTTTGAAAACAAACTGACGGCATCTGCCGGCAGCCACCAATT
>JAFVBT010000083.1 GCA_017479785.1 Alphaproteobacteria bacterium | reverse complement strand
GTCATTTTAAAACCTCCTTTATATCATTTTGTTATTCAGTGGTCAGACTGTATAACTCACTATATAAAGGAGGTTTTACGATGTAAAGCTGTAAGCTTTCCGGAACCCCCAGACTATCTGGGGGTTTTCTTATTACAAAAAATCCGCCGGCATTCCGGCCGACGGATTTTCCTGCATCAGCAAAAGAGATTACATATTACCGAAAGGATTAACTTCCTCTTCTTTCGGCTGCTTACGCAAATCAAAGAAATTCAGAATAGGTACCGATACAAAAATTGAAGAATACGTACCGATAACAACGCCTACCGTAATCACAAAAGCAAAACTGCGCAAGGCTTCACCGCCGAACACCAATAAAGCAACAGATGCCAGCAAGGTTGTTAAGCTGGTTAAAATCGTGCGTGAAAAAATGTCATTAACACTCTTATTCAATAAGTCATATTGCGGCATTTTTTTGTATTTTTGCAGGTTTTCACGAATACGATCATATGTTACCACTGTATCGTTAACCGAATAACCGACCAATGTCAAAATAGCGGCAATGGTCGTTAAACTGAAGTCAAAGTGCATAATTGACAGCAACCCGACCGTGATAATAATGTCATGAAATAATCCGAGCAATGCACCGATTGCAAAACGCCATTCAAAACGAAACCAAATATATAAACTAATGGCAACACAGGCCAAAATAGAAGCCCAAATACCTGATTTTTTCAGTTCATCACCAACCTGCGGACCAACTGATTCCACACGTTCAAACGTAAAGTCATTACTCAAAATTTCTTTAATTTTATTAACGGCAATACGTTGACTTTCTTCATTGGCATTATCTGCTTGAGCGCGAATCATCAACTGTTCGTTCCCCTGTCCGACTGACTGCAAATTTAATTCATCTAATTTGAGTACCGACAAGTCTTTACGAATTTGGTCAACATCAACCGGACCGTTTTTACTTTTAACTTCAATCAGCACACCGCCGGAGAAGTCAATACCCCAGTTAAAACCGCGCAATGTCATACTGGCAACAGATGCCGCTATCAACAATACGGAAAGAGCGTACCCGATATAACGCAGTTTCAAAAAGTCTATTGTGGTGTCTTTTATAATCCAACTAAATATTTTCATCTTATTATTCCTTCTTATTATAATGGTAATTTAGTCGGCTTAAACTTAGCCAACCAAGCCTCAACCATCAAACGACTGACGGTTACCGAGGTGAACATTGAGGTTAAAATACCGATTGTCAATGTAACGGCAAAACCGCGTACCGGTCCGCTGCCGAAATAAAACAAAATTGCACCGGCAATCAATGTGGTTAAGTTAGAATCCACAATTGTCCGATACGCTTCGGTAAATCCGACCGTAATGGAATCACGGATAGAGCGACCGCGATTAACTTCTTCACGAATGCGTTCAAAAATCAAAATGTTGGCATCAACCGCCATACCGATTGTCAAAATGATACCGGCAATACCCGGCAACGTTAGCGTTGTGCCGATAAAGCTCATGGCTCCGAGCATAATCGCTAAATTCAAGAATAATGTTACATCAACCATCAAACCGAATAAGCCGTAGGCTAAAATCATAAAGATAATAACAGCAACAAAACCGACAACGGAGGCCACAACACCGTCATGAATGGAATCGGCGCCCAAGCCGGCTCCGACCGTGCGTTCTTCCATAACTTCCAACGGCGCAGGCAATGCACCTGAACGCAATAACAAGGCCAAATCGTTAGCGGATTTAGTTGTAAAGTTGCCGGTAATCACACCGCTGCCGCCGGTAATAGCTGTTTGAATATTCGGTGCTGAAATAACTTCATTATCCAAAACAATCGCCAATCTCTCGCCGATATGATTGCTGGTTACTTCGGCAAACTTGCGCCCGCCAATGGTATTAAAACGGAAACTGACTACCGGTTGTCCTTCTTGGAACGAAACACGTGCATCAGTCAAATTTTCGCCGCCGACAACCGGCTTTCTGATAACCACATATTGTTCGCCTTCCGAACCGCTCATAATACGCGAATTTTTACTGAGTTTACCTCTTCTGGCTTGTGTCACGGATGTTGTTTCATCTACCAAATGGAAAGCCATTTTTGCGGTTTTTCCGAGCAAAATTTTAACACTTTCCGGATTTTGAACACCCGGTAACTGTACCAATATACGGTCAGAACCTTGCCCTTGTACAATCGGCTCTTTGGTGCCGAGTTCATCAATACGACGACGTACAATGTCTACCGATTGTTCAATGGCATTGGCTTTTACACGAGCAATAGCCTGTTCGTTATAGGTAATTGTAACTTTGCCTTCGCCATTCTCGTCTTCACTGACATCCAAACCTTCATCCAGTTTACGGAAAGGCTCTTTTACTTTATCACGCGCCGCATAATCTTCAATCACGACCGTTACGCCATCCTTATCCGAGTTCAAATCCTTATAACGAACTTTTTTCTCACGCAATGTTTGGCGAACCAAATCTTCCAAGGTTGACATTTTATCTTTTAAAACATCATCCATTTTAACTTGTAACAACAAGCTTGAACCGCCCTGCAAATCCAAGCCGAGATTAACCGGTTGCCACCATTTCGGCAAGTTTGTTTTATCGGTCAAAACATTCGGAACGGCAAAAAATACGCCGATCAAACAAATGGCTATAATGACCAAAATTTTTTGTAACGACAATTTATACATTATTGTATCCTTTATTTTGTGTTTTTAATATTTTTTTTGTTATTTGACACTGCCTTTATATTTTTTTCGGCAGGTATAACTCCACTGATTGACATACGATCAACCACAACCACTACATTCGGTGCAATTTCCAAAGAAACTTCCATTCCGTCAAGCTTGGCAACGGTACCGTAAATACCACCATTTGTCAGAACTCTGTCCCCTATTTTAAGTGCCTCAACCATGTCGGCATGGGCTTTAATTTTCTTTTGTTGCGGTCTGATTAAGAAAAAATAAAAAATCAGCAAAATCAGCGCCAATTGTATCAGTGTACCGCCCATAGACCCCGCGCCCGTTGCTGCGGCTGCCGGTGCGGCAAAAGCTTCGCTTATAAACATATTTTTCTCCTTTTCACGTACAATATGTAGGTATTTGTATACCATAATTGCAAGAGAAAAAACTAATTTTTCAAGTTATTAACGTATTTTTATAAAAAAATCGGTATTTATCAAACCATTACGGCAAATAAGTTCGCGGATTAACTGCCTTTTTGCCGGTTCTGACTTCAAAGTGAAGTTGCGGCGACGTTACACTTCCGGTACTGCCGACCGTTGCGATTTTTTCGCCGCGCTTAACCTTTTGGCCTTTTTTAACAAACATTCTGTCATTATGCGCATAAGCGGTTATCCAGCCATCCGTATGTTTTATTAATATTAAGTTACCGAATCCTTTCAGTTCATTACCCGCATATGCCACCGTGCCGGCATCAGCCGCCACAACCGTGGTACCGAGCGCAGCCTTGATATTTATTCCGTCATTTTTACGTCCTTTGCCTAAATTACCGAAACCGGAAATAACCGTACCTTTAACCGGCCACAAAAACTTGGCAGAACGATTTTTTGCCGGTGCATTGGTCGGTACATAAACAGATGATTCATATGACTTTTTAGCTGTTGATGTATAAGACGAAGTTTGCGCCGCCGATTGGCTCTTAGCGTTAGATGCTGCTGCGGATACTGAAGAAACAGAGGCAGGCAGCAACAATTTTTGCCCCACGGATAACGAATAAGGGGTTTGCAGATTATTCACTTTACTCAGCGTTGTGATATCCACATTATGCATTCTGGCTATGCTGTACAAACTTTCTCCGCGCTTTACAATATGATATTGCTTGGCCGGCAAGCGTAACTTTTGCCCAACATATAGCGTATATGGTGCGGACAAGCGATTTGCCGTAATTAATTCTTTTATCGGCACATTATAATGGCGGGAGATACTGTATAAGGTATCTCCTTTGCGGACGGTGACCGTTCCGCTACCCCAGCCGCCCCACCAGTTCAAACCGGCACAACCGCTTAAGAACAACGTCATCATAAATATTGCGATAACTTTTTTCACAAACTTCTCCATTCTGTTTTATTTTAACCGCAAAATATTTATTTTTGATTAAGGAAGTATTTTTCGGCAAAACATAAAAAAACGGATAGCGGTTTTACCCGTTATCCGTTCTTTTAAATTACAAAAAATCACTGAAAGCACGCGTATGGATTTTCCCGTTATTAAACCACATAAGCGTTCGCGATTTTGCGTCATAAGATACAAAATCAACACCTTTTACAAACTCTTCCGAAAAATAAGGCTGACAACCGGCATCGTAGCCATATACAAAATACTTGCCGTTTTTCTGCACATAAAATGCGGAAATATTATCAAGAATATCAAAGAAACCGACTTCGCCGAAATTATACCACTTGCCGTCAGAATAAACCTGCAAATCACGTCCGATTGCGGCACAAATGGCAAAATCGTGCGTTGTACTGCATAATACGACATTCAGATTTGTCTGCAAAACCTTTCCTTCTTTAAGCGAATAAAGTTCATACTTTGCCGTGCCCGTCTTAATCAAAAACCGGCCCTGTATGCACAGTTCGTCCTTTTTTACCGGATATGCAACATTTTTCACATTGCCGCACCAATCCATAACAACCCATTCGTCATTATTCAAAAGCGCAAAATAGTAATCACTTATGCTTATTTCCTGACATTTTTCATGCAACAACAATGTGCCGTCAAGAAACAGTATAATTTCCTTACATTTTTCGGCGGAATTTTCGGCATACACAACTGTGATATTGTGTTTTTGCATAATCTGAACATCCGTCAAATTCGGCGCATGCAACAGTTTCTCTCCCGTTAATGTACAGATATCTTCGTCCGTTATCAGCAATTCGGTGTCTTCGTCCACCAATATGCGTTTTTGCGGCGCGGAAATAAAATCGACCGGTGTCAATTCAGACAACAGTGAAATTTCTTTTCCGAGCAATGGTAAGCGATACAGCATTGATCTGCCGTCTTTTTCAATCAGCAGAAGTTGCTGTTTGTAAAAACATTGATGTTTCATAAAAATTAATTTAAATTGTTTATAAATTATAATATTTTCAGGTGTAAGTATATAAATATCCGTAAACTTGTCAATCATTATTGTTTAAAACGCAAAAACGACACTTCTTGCGAAATGCCGTTTTTTTATGCACTGTTTTATAGTTATTTTATTTTTCTTCTTCCGTTTTGCTTTTTGCCGGCAACGGGAAAACTTTGGCTCCGCCGAAATCTACGGCTTTTGCCTCCATTTCTTTTCTCTTTTCCTCTTGCTTTTTAGCTGTATCATAGGCTTGTGCCGGATGATTATATTTTATAATTGAATCTACATTCGGAACAGGTCCGTCTGTCTTCGGCACGGCAACCGGCTGCGGCAAATCATTATCAAAGGCTTGCGCCGCTGTTTTATAATTTCCATTTGCACCCGAAGCCGAAGTAGAAACGGCAAAATCTTTTGCTTCAATAGTCACATCTTTCGGCAAACGCAGAATCATATACCCCGAACCACCGCCGAATGCCGGTCCCGATAAGCCAATGGAATAGAATCCGCCGATATAACCATAATCCAGATCAATATAATCAATTGCAAACATTGTTTTAATAATCGTTGTGCCAATCGTTGTCATCCGGCAGGAATAACCGTCATCTTCCATAATAATGTTGTTCACATTTTTAGCATAGAGCAATGTTTTACTCGGGCGACATGTCGGTGTCTGTCCGTTATAGGTCACATTCCAATTCAGCAGCAGATTTAATGCCATGGTATTTTGCTGGCTGATGGATACATCGGCAATCTTTACATCATCAATATACATATATGCCGGTGTTATTCCAACCGTTACCGGCAATGATATAAAATCTTCCGTGCAAGCGTGTGTGTTCGGATTGCCGGTACAAACCAAAGCTTTCTCACGTGCATTGCTGTCTAACATATGCAACAATGTGTTATATATAAACTCTTTGGTCATGGAGAGCTTTGCCGGTGCACATTGTTTGGCTCGGCATATCACAACCGAAGTCGGCATTTTAACCGGCGGCTGCTGATATTGTGCCTGTTGCACAATTACCGGATCGTAATCGTAAACAGGCTCACTGTTCACATTTTCACAACCCAATAATGCCGCACATACTAGCGCAAGGATTCCTGATTTTTTCAACATTTTATTACCCTTAATCAACTGGTTTACAGATATTTAATTTACAATAACATTATTATATGAATGAAAAGTAAATAAATTATGGTTGCATGCAAAAAAATATTAAATACAATATCTTTCGGAGGAAAATTTGAAAAAATTTTTAATT
The DNA here is from genome assembly GCA_017479785.1 of Alphaproteobacteria bacterium. Classification (GTDB taxonomy): domain Bacteria; phylum Pseudomonadota; class Alphaproteobacteria; order RF32; family CAG-239; genus RUG410. Next base: position 43,940 of record JAFVBT010000083.1, on the reverse strand, counting down.
ATATTGCTGTTGTTAAGCACCCTTCCCATTTCCGTTGCCGCCGAAATTAAGGTTGTTGACGGTGATTCTTTGGAAATAGGTGAAAGACGAATTCGGCTTGATGGTATTGATGCACCCGAGTTTATGCAAATGTGCCGCACTCAAAATAATGAAGAATATGCTTGTGGGCAAAAAGCGTTGGAATTTGCCGAAAATTTTCTGAAAAGCGGTAATCCGGAATGCCATTGTTTGCTGCAAAAAGACAAATATAAGCGCGAATTATGCGAATGCTTTGTAAACGGCGAATCACTTAATAAAGCTTTGGTTGCCGCCGGCTGGGCCGTGGCCTATCGTGAGCCGGCATATCTGGCGGCACAAGATGAGGCGGAAGAACATAAACGAGGTCTCTGGCAAGGAAAATTTATGCGACCGGCTTTATACCGAATATTAAACCGCTACGTAAAAGAGAATCCGCCGGCAATAAGCAAAAAAGGCCGAGAAGAATCTCAGCCTTGATAACAACTGTTTTTAAAAGAAAACTCAATAGTTCTCTTCTCTGATTTCAAAATAGCTTTGCGGGTGAGCACAAACCGGACAAGCTGCCGGTGCTTCGGTACCGACAATAATATGTCCGCAGTTGCGGCATTCCCACACCTTAACCGAAGATTTGGCAAAAACCTGCTTTGTTTCAATGTTGTTTAACAAAGCTCTGTATCTTTCTTCATGAGCCTTTTCAATTGCGGCAACGGCGCGGAATTTTGCTGCCAATGCGGAAAATCCCTCAGCTTCGGCCGTTTTTGCAAAACCGTCATACATATCGGTCCACTCATAATTTTCACCATTGGCGGCAGCCGCCAGATTTTCGGTTGTCGTTCCCAATTCGCCCAACTCTTTGAACCACATTTTAGCGTGCTCTTTTTCATTTTCCGCCGTCTTTAAGAAAATAGCGGAAATTTGCTCATAACCTTCCTTCTTTGCAACACTGGCAAAATATGTATATTTGTTACGAGCTTGACTTTCTCCGGCAAAGGCAGTTGCCAGATTCTTTTCGGTTTGTGTACCGGCATATTTATTTGTCATTATATTTTCCTTATAAAATTAGTTACTGAGTTGAGTATAAAGATATTAAACCGCAACTCAAGAAAAAAGTCAACTCGTCCACAAAATTGCCTCTATTTCCGAAACGAGGCGAAATACGAAGAGTTTTCGGCCTTTTGCCTATAAAAACGAAAAAATTTAAAAAATCGTTATTTTGTTGTTGACAGCGCTAAAAACTTATGTATATTACAAGCCATTGCTTTATGTTTAAATAATAGGTGAAAGAATATGTACGCAGTAATTAAAACAGGCGGTAAACAATATAACGTCACAACGGGTGATGTTGTTAAAATTGAAAAAATCGCCGGTGAAGAAGGAAAAGAAGTTGTTTTCAACGAAGTTTTAGCCTTGGACTCTACTATCGGTACGCCGTTGGTTAAAGGTGCAAGCGTTAAAGCTTTGGTTGTAAAACAGGCAAAAGACGCAAAAGTTATCGTTTTCAAGAAAAAGAGAAGACAGAACTATCGTCGTAAAAATGGTCACAGACAAAATATCACAATCGTTAAGATTACGGATATTTTAGGTAAGTAATAGGGAGAAAGCGTTATGGCACATAAGAAATCTGGTGGTAGCTCCAATAACGGCCGCGATTCTGAAGGTCGTCGTTTGGGTGTGAAGAAATTCGGCGGTGAAGCTGTTATCCCGGGAAACATTATCATTCGTCAACGCGGTACGAAGTATCATCCGGGACAAAATGTCGGCTTGGGTAAAGATCATACAATCTTTGCTACTTCCGAAGGCAAAGTCGAATTTAAAACAAAGGCTGACAGCAAAGTTTATGTTTCTGTTGTTACCGAATAAGTTTTAACGAAAACTTTTTAAGGGGGCCTTGTGCCCCTTTATTTTTACTCAAGTGACGGATTAAATTTATGAAATTTCTGGATCAGGCAAAAATATACATTAAAGCCGGCGACGGCGGAAAAGGTTGTGTGGCCTTTCGCCGCGAAAAGTTTATTGAGTTCGGCGGACCGAACGGCGGGGACGGCGGCGACGGCGGCAGCGTTTATTTTGAAGCGGTTGAGAATTTAAATACGCTTATTGATTTTCGCTATCAGCAACATTTCAAAGCGCAAAAAGGCCAACAGGGAATGGGCTCGGAAATGACCGGTTATAAGGGCGAAGATTTAATCATCAAAGTTCCGGTCGGTACCGAAATTGTTGCCGATGACGGCGAAACCGTGCTAAAAGATATGATTAAAGCCGGCGAACGTTTTTTAATTGCAAAAGGCGGCAAAGGCGGTTTGGGCAATACACGCTTTAAAACATCTACCAATCAGGCACCGCGTTATGCCGGTCCGGGAACACCGGGCGAAGAAATTTGGGTATGGTTGCGCTTGAAAATTATTGCCGACGTCGGATTAATCGGCTTACCGAATGCCGGAAAATCAACCTTTTTATCTGCAGTAACTTCAGCACGCCCGAAGATTGCCGACTATCCTTTCACCACATTGCATCCGCATTTGGGTGTGGCGTGGATTAACGGTAAGGAACTGGTTTTGGCTGATATTCCGGGATTAATTGAAGGTGCACATGAGGGTACGGGACTCGGTGACCGATTTTTAAAGCACGTTGAGCGTTGCTCAGTATTTTTGCACGTTCTGGACGGAACTTCGGAGGATATTGCCGCCGATTACAAGACGATTCGTCGTGAACTGGAATTGTATAGTGATAAACTCAAAAATAAACCGGAAGTAGTTGCTTTGAATAAATGCGATGCATTAAATGCCGAAGAAATCAGCGATAAAATCAAAGCTCTGCATAAAGTTACCAAAAACGAAATTTTTGCAATTTCTGCCGTAGCACAGCGAGATTTAATGCCGTGTTTAAGTGCTGTCAGCAAATTTGTGACAACTTTGAAAAAAACTGAAAAAGAAACTGAAAATAACACTGTCGAAACACCGACAAAACCTTGGTCCCCGTTAGATTAGGAGGAAAATAAACGTGGTAAAAAGCATTCAGGAAGATAATAAAATTTTGAAAATAATAACAAACGCTTTGGAAGATATGAAGGCCGAAGACGTTGTTGTGATTGACTTGGAAGGCAAAACATCTATTGCAAGTTATATGGTTGTGGTCAGTGGCACATCAAATCGGCATGTTGCCTCAATTGCGCAAAAAATTGAAGAAAATCTGAAAGCCGCCGGTTGTCGCAGTACAACTGAAGGTGAAACAAAAGCCGACTGGGTTTTGATTGACGCATTTGATGTGATTGTTCATATATTCCGTCCGGAAGTACGTGCTTTCTATAATTTGGAAAAAATGTGGCAGTCGGTTGCCAATTTGCGCAAAGAATAAGCCGGTTTCTATTACCATGAAGATTATAATTGCCGCCATAGGTAAATGCAAAAAAAATGCTCCTGAAGCAGAAATAATTGCCGAATACATTAAGCGTTCGGGGTGGGATATTGTTATTAAAGAACAGGATAATTCCAATCAGAAAGACGAAGCAGAATTTTTACAGCACTCCATTCCGACCGGTGCCAAGGTGATTGTTTTGGACGAGCGCGGTGTAAATATTTCCAGTCCGGCGTTGGCGGAAAAAGTTGAAAACTGGATTGTGGATGGTTGCTCGGAAATCTGCTTTTTAATCGGCGGTGCCGACGGACATTTGCAATCTACCCGCGATAAGGCTGATTTAATTCTCTCTTTCGGCAAACTGACGTTGCCGCACATATTAATGCGCGCCGTGCTGACCGAACAAATTTACCGAATCCAGACAATTATCAACCACCATCCCTACCACCGCGTGTAGGGATTCTTATTACCCGCACCATTTTTATAAAGGCACCTTTCGAAGTGTCTCTTATATTGTCATTCCTTTCGCGGTGCGGCGCATCCGCGAATCAAGGAATCTTATCTTTGCGTAGCGCTTATTTTTTTTATTTAATTCGGAGATGCCTTGAATTTTGCGTTCCGCAAAATAGGCATGACTTTATTTTTTTACCTTTTGCAAAAAACTTGACAAATATGCCGTTATATAGTACTATGTGCATACCGTATATGGAGTAATATAAGAAAGGTTATGGGTATGCATGATTCTGGAGAAAATAAAATAAATGGAGTTGTTGGACAATTAAACTATGATACCTATAGCGGAGAAGAGAAAACATATGAAAATGGTATCCCGGTTGGTGTGCATAAACTTACAGTAGATGAAAATGGATGGCGTATAGATTATACGGAAACCTATAGAGATGGAAAGACTTATATAGAAGAATACAAAGACAAGCTTGAAAAAAAAGAGGGTTTTCATCACGAGCAATATGAAGAACGTGAAGGATTTATTGAAGATGGAATATTTACCGGCAGACAACGTAAATCTGTAACGTATTTGGCAGAAAAAAAAGAGTTATCAGAGGAAGTTGTTGAAATTGGAAAAGGTGAAATTGTCTATGAAGAAAAGAAAGTTCATGAATTAGAAAATTTTTATCATAAGGTTGCAAAAACTCATATGGATGGTGGTAAAATAAGTATAAGTGAAACAATTGAAAATTATAATGGTCCGTGTCAGGCTTCTACGGATGGGGTGGTTTGGGATGAATGGCAACAAAAAAATGGTAAAAAAAATGGTGTTGAATATATTCATGTTGATGACGATGAGGACAAATTCTCTGTAGTTAAACACTGGAAAAATGGAGAACTTCTTAGTGAGAAAAAAATGAACTTTGGTGTATCACAAGATATAACAGAGGCTAAAAAACGCGTTATGAGTCATTTGAAAGAAAGACACCCGAATATGACGGAAGAAGCGATAAAAAATGAAGCAAAAATTCGACATATGGAGGGTAATATAAGAACATCTAAGCTTATTGGCAAAGATATAACTGATTAGTTAACAACTTTTTTATATTCTCTCGTTTTAGTTTAAAAGCAACTCCGGATTATACGCCAACGAGGGATATTGTCGCGTCGCCGGCTAGCACCGCTCCTCGCAATGACGTTTAAAAATCAAAAGATATCCTTATTAATCAATTTCTGCCAAACGCTCAGCCTGATCTTCCGCAATTAAAGCGTCTATGATTTCGTTCAAAGCCTCACCGGCGACGACTTCATCAAGTTTATACAGCGTCAAATTTATTCGGTGATCCGTCACACGACCTTGCGGATAATTATACGTACGAATCCGTTCACTTCTGTCGCCGCTGCCAACCTGCAACTTACGCTTTTCGGAATAGCTGGCATCAATTTTGGCTTTTTGTTCGTCATATAACTTTGCACGCAAGTGGTTCATTGCTTTTTCTTTGTTTTTAAACTGAGAACGATCATCTTGACATTGAACGACAATTCCGGTCGGTATATGCGTAATACGAACAGCCGACTCCGTGCGGTTAACGTGTTGTCCGCCGGCTCCCGAAGCGCGGTAAACATCAATTTTCAAATCTGCAGGATTGATATACATATCAACTTCTTCAATTTCCGGTAAAACGGCAACCGTTGCCGCCGAAGTGTGAACTCTCCCTTGAGATTCGGTTATCGGAACACGTTGAACACGATGTGCACCGGACTCAAATTTTAATTTTGCAAAAACATCTTTACCGGTAATTTTGGCACTGGCCTCTTTATAACCGCCCAAACCGTTTTCATTGGCATCCAACATTTCAAAGCGCCAACCTTGTTTTTGTGCATATCTCTGATACATTTCAAACAAAACTGTCGCAAACAAAGCTGCTTCATCCCCGCCGGTGCCGGCGCGAACTTCCAAAATTGCGTTTTTCTCGTCATCTGCATCTTTCGGTAGCAACAAAACTTTGATTTCTTTTTCCAAAGTCGGCAACTTTTCCTTGGCTTCGTAATATTCCGCTTCGGCCATCTCGCGCATTTCCTTATCCAACGAGGTATCGTTTATCATTGCCTCGTCATCGCGCATAACTTGCAATTCATGATTATACTTTTGAATAGCGGTAACAACCGGCTCCAAAACAGCCAGTTCTTTGTTTAACTTAACAAGTTCCTCGGAAGAAGATGTTGTCGTCAGCAAAGACTGAACTTCTTCATAACGATTAACAACATTAGCAAGTTTTTCTTCAAAATTCATTTTTTAATTCCTATCCGACTCCGAAAGCTATCGCCAAGACATTTTTGTATTTGCACACAAATGCCGCACACTTTTCAAATTTTCGGTATTTATTTTATAACTTCATCTATTTTAACATCTCTGCTTCTGATTGCCGACAGAACTTTAGTTTGTTTTCCATCAACGTAAAAACGAACATTATAATGTCTGCCGACAGTGATAATTTGCCCCTTACCCAGCGTCAATTCATATTCAAAACCTTTACGATAAACGCCGTTCAACAAAGCCTTATCACCCTGTTTCAGTTCAATCCAAGACGGTCCGGTCAAAACAAGTTTGACTTTTTTCTCTTCTTTCACCGGTGTTTTTTCGGTGTCTTCTTCGGCATCTTTCTTTTCTATATCTTCCTTTTTAGCATCTTCTTTTTGCGAATCATCTGCCGTCAGATCTTCCCGTTTTACATCTTCTTTGGCTTCACTCTTTTCTTCTGATGCAATTTCTTCCGGCGCGCTGCCCTCTGTTGCCGTTTGGTCGGCATCAACGATTTCCGGTTCCGGCACAACAGTTTCTTCCTGAGTATTGTTATTTTCCTGCGTAAATTTATCAAATAACGGCCATGATGTCCAAATTGCAAAAACAATTATCAATCCGATAAAGGCACTCAACAAGTGTTTAAAATTAGGCACGGAAGGTTCCTCGTTTTGGATGTTCTCATCTTCTTCCGCCGCATCTCCCATAATTGCCTTACGATACAAAAATACTATGCGATTACTGTTCAAACCCAGATAATCGGCATAGCTGCGCACAAAACCCAAAGCATAAGGCATTTGCGGCATTTTCGGCAAATCCATATTTTCAATAGCTTCCACATAGCCTTTGCGAATACATAATTCTTCAGAGGCATCTCCGATTGTTTTGCCTTGTTTTAAGCGCGCATTGCGGATAATCTCGCCCACGGTTTGCGCTTCATTTTCCATATTATTTTCTTCCACTGTTTTTCTCCTGTTGTGCGCTTATAACATAAAATTTAATCAATTGCAATAGTGTGATCGTACGCATAGGCCGTCAATTGCGGGCGAACACTTGTTTTTGAAGATTTTAATATTGTTTTGATATAATCTTCAACATCTTCCACTTTCATACTGTTTATCATTTTTTTAACAGCGGCATAAGACGCGCCTGATATAGACAGGTTGCGATATCCCAATCCGATAAGAGCCATTGCTTCCAGCGGATTGCCGGCCATTTCGCCGCATACGGAACAATAAACTTTGTACTGATTGGCCTTATCCACAATCAACTTCATCAGTTTTAAGAACGGAGCCGACAGAACGTCATATCTTTCGGATAATCGCGGATTACCGCGGTCACAGGCAAAAGTGAATTGGTATAAATCGTTCGTACCGACCGAGACAAAATCAACGTGTTGATATATATCATCTAACTGAAACAGAACGGACGGCACCTCTATCATAATACCGACTTTCACACTTTTCGCCGTCGGATTGCCGCGTTGTTTTTCTTTTTCATATTCCAACAACAAAGTTTCTTTGGCATCAAGAAATTCCTGCAACGTTGAAATCATCGGAAACATTACATTAAGTTCTTTATCGGCAGCGGCACGCAACATTGCTCGCATTTGTTGGCGCAATATAGCCCGTCTGTCCAATGTAATCCTGATTGAACGCCACCCGATTGCCGGATTATCTTCCTTCATCTCACCCCAATACGGCAAAAATTTATCCGAACCAACATCCAAACTGCGGAAAATAATCTTTTTACTGCCGACAGCATCAAATAAACGTTTATACTGCGCAACCTGTTTTTCAACATCGGGCATTCTTTCGGAGGACATAAAAGTAATTTCCGTTCTGTACAACCCTATACCGTCACACTTTGTCGGTTTAATATAATCATAGTCCAATTCCAGTCCGTAGTTAAGAGCCAAGTTTATTTTCACCCCGTCTTTGGTTTTGTTCGGTAAGGTGCTCAGCTGCTGTAAATCGGCCAGAACGGTTTTAAGGCTGACGGATTTTTTTTGATATTCTTTGATCAGCTTTTCAGACGGATGCGTATAGACTTCGGCCGTTGTACCGTTAATTGCGATAATTTCGCCGGCTTTAACTTCCTTAAATATGCCGTGAACTTTAGCAATTACCGGAATATCCAAGGCTTTTGCCACAATCACAACGTGCATTGTCGGCGTACAATCTTCTATAATCAAACCACGGATCTTTTCGTAGTTATAATCCATTAAATCGGAAGGTCCCATACTTTGTGCAATAATAATGATATCCTCATCGGTAGAAATTTGTATTGTATCCTCATCCCCGCTGATAAACGCACGCAACTTATCGGATACGTCTCTTAAATCGTAAATTCTTTCTTTTATGTACGGGTCATTGGTAGCCGATAATTTTTTCCACATATCTTCATATACGTGTTCAACCGCCGCCTCTGCCGTATATCCGAGTTCAATGTTGGCGGTAATTTTTTTATACCACCCCTTATCCATCACAAACATACGGTAGGTTTCCATAATTTCCGCCGAATTGCCGATATAATTGCCGGCTTGGGCAATTTTTTCATCCAAATAGGCCACCATACGTTCGCGACCTTCTGCCAATTTAGTCTTTTCCAACTCCGTATTTTCTGCAAAAATATTGGTAATTTCGCGATGACGATGATGTACAACCGCACGACCGACACCATATCCTTTATTCAGCCCCGTTCCGTGCAACACCTCGCGTACCGCAATACCTTTTTCATGGATAATCAAGTTGCGATGTTGAGTAAATTCTTTAGTAGACAACAAATCCGGCAATGATAAAGCAATTGTTTCCGCCAAAACAATTTCCTCATCCGTAAACCCGTCTTCATTGTTTCGTATCAGCACAATCACGCCGATGGTACTGCTTTGTCGCAAAATCGGCATACTTAGCACAGATTTTCCGTTTTCAACGGCACTTTCGGAACGGCGAAAGCCGGCCGAACGCCCGATGACACCTTCGTTAAAACGCAAGTTTGTTTTGTAGTCATCGGTGTTGTACGATGCCATCAGTTCTAAATAATTCTCATCAACCGTTGAATATAATAAGGCAGAATTTACGGTCGTTGTTTCCGCAAAAGTTTTTAAAATCTTTTCCAATTTTTCAGATACAGATGTTCGCTTCGCCAGTTCTGCGCTTATTGCACGCTGAATGGCTAATGCTTCGCTGACGGCCGTAGATGTACGCATATTTTCATCCGTAAAAATTAATATTGCAACATTTGCTATTTTATTTATACTATTTTTTGACTTATGTAAACCCTAAAAAAGGAAAATCAAATGGCAAACAATTATATACGCGGTCAAAAAGATACCCGCCCGTGGGGAACTTGGGAAGTCACAGATTGTGCGGAAGATTTCTGTGTTAAACGCATATCCGTTAACAGCGGCGGCATTTTATCTTTGCAACTGCACCATTTTCGCAATGAACATTGGATTATTGTTTCCGGTGAAGCCGTTGTAACGCTTGGAAATATGGAAATAATTAAAAAAGCGGGTGAAGCCGTTTATATTCCGGCAGAAACAAAGCATCGTATCCGTAACGACGCATCTTCTCTGTTGGTGTTTATTGAAATTCAAACCGGCGAAAATTTAGATGAAAATGACATCATCCGTTTTGAAGATGTTTACGGACGCGTCAAATAATCTGTGTATAAGTCTCGGTATAACTTCAGAATCCTCTTGAACTTTTTGAATGGTTAATGAATCCTTAATAAAGTTTAAGGGGATTTTGTTATGCTTGAATTTGAAAATTTTGATTATGTAACGGCACAAACCGGTGATATTATGGTTTCGGCTTTTCAGGAAAAGCTTGATGAAGCCGATGATAATCACGCACTGTGGGGATATTGTTTGCGTATAGAAAATAATTCAGATCAAAAAATCCGTTTATTAAAAAAAGATTTTTGCGTTGCCAATGATAAAGGCGACAGAAAATATGACCTGTCCTTCGGTTTCCATGGCGAAATTCCGGATTTGGAGCCGGGCGAAATTTTTGAGTATGAAGATACCGCATTTATTGAAGGAAATGCCGCTGTTCTGTACGGTTCTTGTGTGGCGGCAACCGCGGACGGTACGGAATTTTCGGTTAAATTGCCGATTGTTCCGCTGAATTCTCTATGCAACCACCCGATTTTGCCTCAAAAGTCCGTTCACTAAAACAGCAAAACTTGCAAACGCACCCTGATATTACTTTCTTTTTAACAGATATAACATGCGTTTGCTTTCGGGAATATCTCTTCGCTTTTCTATGGTATAGTAATGACCAAAAGATTCTTCAAAGTTATTTTTATTGTACCATGAATATATGTCTTTTCGTGAGTTTAGTAACTTTTGAACTTGAGTATCTTCTTTCGGCACGAATTCAATGATCAGATTCGGGGCAAGTGCAGAAAAGTAACTTGCAATATAGTCAAACGGGATATTAGATGTAATGCATAAATGATGTATTAATGCCAAAGCTAAAACCACATCAGCATTAATTCTGTTTGAAATACTGTCACGCTCGCCATTTGCCCACCCTATCCCCGATGACGGATTTAATAAATCAACAATCAAAGGCAATAGATTTGTTTCATTATTCTGTTTAACAAAATTATAATTTTTTTCTACAGCTTGAGGATCCACATCAAAAGCAACTGCTTTGGCATCTTTAATATCTTTCAATGCTATGCGGGTAAAATAGCCGTTATTGGCCCCAAAATCTGCTATTTTTTTTACATTTTTCAGTGAACCCATATATTCTTCAATTATACTGATTTTTGCATTAAATGCTGTTTGAGTATAATTGGTATCCTCGTAATAGTTTTCCCATTCTGTATGAGAAACCGGCTTTTTCAAACCGGCTATAAGGTCATACAGTCCTTCAATCAAGGCTATTTGCTTGGTCTTTGTCATAGTCTGCCACTGGGCCGGATTAGCCTTTGTATCGCTATACTTGTTTTGAAAATAAGCGTGAAGATTAATATTCATCCATATTCCGGGACGTATTAACACAGGTAATAATTTCGCGGCTAAGTCCAGCGGAATACCATCTATGTATTGTTTCATCAGTGAAGAAAGACGCACATCTTTATAGCTCATCAGACAGAGCGGTGCCAAAAAATGTTGGCAGAATTGCTTATAAGCGATCCAAGGTGATTTTTCATCAAGTTTTTCAAAAGATAATGTATCAATAAAAATCGGTTTACCATCCGAAAATTGAATATTGTAAGCCGATGCATCTTTAAGACTCATATTATGAAGAAGAGCTTGCTTTTCTATTTTCAACGTCAGAAGAGCAGCATCCTGATATTGACTGAAACACCATTCGTATGGATATGAGATAAAGTCAATTTTTTGAACTTGAAGCAATTTATATGCGCCTTCCGCTACCGGAGCAACTTCGTTTGCAGCAACAAGATGCTTTTTTTTCACCAGTTCATCATACAAACCGCTATTTATCAATAAATCGTAATTTTCTTTATAACTCGGCGCAACATAACGATAAATTTCATCGTTTTGCCTATATACAAAACCATCAGGATCACGAAATGACGAAAACTCTTTAATCATCTATTGTATCCTTCTTTTTATCAAAGGAATCATTTTTCTAAAATATTTTTTTGATATATCCGATAATTCTTTTTGCGTAAAAAGGAATAAGCAACAATGCGGCTATCAATCCCTGAATAAACATGGCACCGATACTCGGATCAATATAGGCATATGCCGGTTTGGCAAATAAAATTAAGGCAAAGAATAACACTATTTTTTCCATTATTTATTTTCCTCTTCAAAAAGCAAATTATTTTTGTAATCATAAAAAGTCGGAGATATTTCGGCTTTTTCCATCGACACCCCCAATGCATCAAAAATCACATTAAACATCTGCGGCAGATATTGCCATTTCTCTGTTATAAACGTACTTTTAGGAAAACGTACGGCTGCCATAACATCAAAAAAATCCAACAAATAGGTTTCCGACGGAATTTCATCGGATTTTTCTTTTAAAATATCTAAGTATCCCGCACCATGGTCGCCAAACATAATAATCATTGCATTCGGATCTTTTGTTGTAATCGCTGATATTATCTGCATTAAGGCTACATTCTCTTTTTTTAATTCTTCTACATATGCCGCCTTAAAATTCTGTATCAGTTCAACTTTATCCGTGTGACGTAAGTGATTGGGAATATGCGCCACTCCTCCTGAATATGTTTTAAAATCCTCCGTAATACCGCCGATTTTTGTAATAAACATATATGGAGCACTTTTATCATCAAGATTATTGAGTGTTTTTATCAAATCTGCATTATAGTCATCAACCGTTTTGTACTGATAATCTTTGTAAAAGCACTTTGAAAAATACTGCGGGTATTGTTTGGAAAAAAGCGTATTACACAAAAATTTGTTTTTGTTCGGAATATCAAAATAATCATGCACAAGATAATTGTTTGCAAACTTGTTTTTTATTTCATAGCCGTTTGCTTTAAGAATATCCAACACTTTGCAATGCGCTTTCCCTGAAAGACACCCATCCAACAAATACTCTCTGTCGTATAATTCCGTAGTATTTGATAAGGTAAATATTGATAACAATGACAGTCTGGTGACAGGTCTGGTAGCATATATATTTTCATATACTGTAAAATTATTTTGAACTAAATCATTTAAGAAACCGGAATTATCAAACCCATATAATTGTTCCAACGCTTGACTACCATGGTATGATTCCAAAATCAAAAAATATATATTGGGTTTTGTTTTCATTTGCGGATACTCCGACAAGACATCCTCTTCGTGAACGGAAGATACGGCTATTGTATATCGGATAAATGAAAATACGCACATCAAGCTCAATAACACTGCAACTGGCTTAATAAAATTTTTATAGTACAAAATATAGGAAACACTTAAAAGCGTCAACGTACAGAACACACCTGTTATCGGTATATTTGAACATAAAGTCACACTTAAAACAGCACATACTCCCAATGCCAATAACGTAACATAAATACCATGCAACCATTTTTTACATAAAATCTGCGACAGAATATACAGTATGAGTAAAACAACCTCATACACAACAACATACATAAACGTATTCAGATACGTATTCAAAGAAAATTCCGCAACATTTTGCTGCATAAAATATAACAACGGATAAAAAAGCAACAACAGATGAAATATCGGAAGTACTTTCTTTGAAAAAAAGGTTGGAGCAACGGAAACCATCTTTATACTCTAATTCATTGCAAACAGCTTTATTGTAGGCTCAATTTCCGGCAAATGTATCAATTTATTTTCTTTTTACACAAGAATTAAAGGAATCGGCAACTTTTTTTACTTGAACAATCGCAGAATATATCCTGCCAATCCGATAATTGCGCTCAATATTGCAAAAATAATGATAAAATAAAAAGAAAAATACAAAACAGCAAACACTGTTATCAATGCTAAAACAAACAGAACCGCGCTCAACAAGCTGCTCTGCCACATATTTTTGCGCCTCAGCGACATAAATTTATCCATATCAGTATTCTTATCAGCACCGCCAATCAAATTATGCCCGCACTTTAAGCAATATTCGGCATCAGACGGCATATTGGCGCCGCATCTGTCGCACACACGATAGAAGCCGTCTCCGGTATCCGACATAAATCTCCTGCAAAGCGGACATATCCGCCATTTCAAAATTTTATACGGCGTTACCTCTTGTTGGCAATGAAAACAAAAGTATTTTTTCATCCGAATCCCCTTTTCTGATGTAGGCGATTTTGAAGAAAAATGCAATACTTTCAGTAAAAAGATTTAACTTTTCCATAAAAATTCTTAAAGCTTCATCCGATTGTTTAATTATTAATTTTGTTACGATTATAAACGGATTATTGGTTGTTTTTACGGCAATTGCAAAATTGCTCGGTTTGCTTGTCGGTCTTGTATTTGCAAAACTTCTGTGTATTGCACTTGCTGTTTTGATTGGTTGGACTGCCGGTTTATTCATCGGAGATACAGTTCTTGCTTTATTGGAGCAATTAGGTATAACCGGCTTCAGCATGGCTCAAATAGGCGCTTTTCTCGGCTTTATCGTTTTTTTTACACACCGATACGCTTTTCAGATTTCCAAAGCAAAAAATAAATCTCATCGGCAAAAAACGCAACCGCATATCAATCGCGTTTTTTATATTTTCAGGATTATCTCACTGGGATTCTTTGCATCAAAATACCTTGCTGCATTTGCGACGGAACAGTCTTTATGTTGTGAAATACGTTAAGTTCCGGATTTTTATTCATAATACTCATAAAGCCTTTTCCGACATAATTGGCAAATATATCATCTTTTGAACGCAACTGACTGACCATAAACCTTTTGTTTCCGTTCGGATATTCCTTTATCAGCTTATCTTTAACATAATCCTGATATGTTTTTTTGAATAACTTTATAAGTTTATCCGTATCTGCAATCACTTGATTATTTAAAACAACCGACATACCAAAAAATGCTCCTTTGCGACCGGCAGCATCATTGAAACTTTCATTTTCTTTCGGATACATCAGATAGTTGTAATAATTATTGCCGTTAGAGTGTCGTACAACATGCAATTGCTCTCCGTGTTGTCCGAAAGAATACTCTTGTCCGAGAACTGCCCTGTCTTCCTTTGAGCACTCCGAAAAACTTTCTCCGAAAGGCACGCCAAATAAAATAAATTTAAATTTTACCATTTTTCCATTTCTCCGAACATAAATTGTTTATACCACATATTTTATATTTTTGCAATATTTTTGTCATTTTCCGGAAATTTATGTTTTTTAAATTCTTTTGAATTATACTCCTAAAAGAGGAGGAAAAAATGAAAAAAGTTATCATCATTGGTGCCGGTCCGGCCGGCATTACTGCCGGTTATGAACTCTTAAAAAAATCTGATGATTATGCCGTCACCATTTTGGAAGAAAGTAATTATATCGGCGGCATTTCCCGCACGGTCTGCCATAACGGAAATCGCATGGATATCGGCGGTCATCGTTTCTTTTCCAAAGACGCTGAGGTTACCGAATGGTGGAACAATTTAATGCCGCTGCAAGGTGCCCCTTCTTTTGATGACATACGCACAGGCCGCACATTTGAGCTTAATCCGAACGGACCGAATCCGGAAAAAGAAGACATTGTTATGCTCAAGCGACGCCGTGTTTCTCGCATCTTTTATAAGCATCATTTTTTTGATTATCCGATCAAAATGAACTTTAATACCATTCTCAATATGGGTTTGTTTACCACAATGATTGCCGGTTTCAGCTATCTTCGTGCACTGATACGCAAATTGCCGGAAACATCACTGGAAAATTTTTATATCAATCGTTTCGGACGCAAGCTTTATTCCATGTTTTTTGAGGGTTACACCGAAAAACTTTGGGGCAGGCATCCGCGTGACATTTCCGCCGATTGGGGAGCCCAGCGTGTTAAAGGATTATCAATTATTGCCTTATTTAAAAACATTTTTTCTAAATTAATCCCAATGAAAAATAAACAGGTAGAAACATCGCTTATTGAAGAATTCAGTTACCCGAAATACGGTCCGGGGCAACTATGGGAAACTGCTGCAGCGGATATTGAAAAAATGGGTGGCACCATTATTAAAAATGCAAAGGTTGTCAAATTCGGCAGCCAAGAAAACAAATTAACACAAGTTACATATGAAAAAAACGGCCAAACCGAAACCTTAGAGGCCGATATTGTAATTTCCTCCATGCCGCTTAAAAGTTTGGTTGCCGGCTTGGAAAATGTGCCGTCTGAGATTGCAGACATAGCCGCCGGTTTGCCTTATCGGGATTTCGTTACTGTCGGTTTGCTTGTAAAAAAACTCAACCTGCAAAACAAAACACAATTTAAAACGCTGAATAATATTGTTCCTGATTGCTGGATTTATGTGCAAGATACCGGCGTTAAACTCGGTCGCATTCAAATATTTAACAACTGGTCACCTTATCTGGTAGCAAAACCGGAAGACACCTTTTGGATAGGCTTGGAATATTTCTGCAAAGAAGGCGATAAATTCTGGAATATGAGTGATGAAAACTGGCAAAAATTTGCTACCGATGAACTTCTAAAAATGAAAGTTATTTCTGCTGCAAAAGACATTACGGATTCCCATGTTGAGCGTGTGGCAAAAGCTTATCCGGCATATTTTGCCACCTATAAAGATATTGATAAGCTGACAGCTTATCTTAATACGTTTGAAAATTTGTACTGTGTCGGCAGAAACGGACAACATCGTTACAATAACATGGATCATTCAATGGCTACTTCATTTTTGGCGGTTAAACATATCTTGGGGCAAGTAAAAGACAAAGCTGCCGTTTGGAATGTCAACACCGAAAAATCTTATCACGAAACAAAAGAAAAATAACCATTGGTATAACTGACAAAATAGATACCTTTTTTTGCGGATTTTCATATTTATTTTCTATGTTGCAAAACATAAATGATTTTGCAGTGTTTAACAAAATAAAGGAGAAATTCTATGAAAATCAATAAAAAATCTTCATCCGGCAAACCTTCTTGTCAAACTTCTTCTTCGCATAATGCCGGCGGTTGCGGCTGTTCGCAAAAAGGAAGTGCTTATGAAGAGGAACTTGATGTTGAAATCAGTGAATAGGTGATGGTATGAAAAATATGGTTTCAACAAATTCTGCGCGCGGTTATCAGGATTTTATACCGACAACACGCGCTAACGAATTTTCAAATTTGATGAATTATTTTTGGAATTATTTTGATACACCTGCTTTTCATACGGACATTACCGCATCTGAGGCCGAACCGCGCATTCAGGTAACCGAAAACAAGGAAGCCGTTAATGTGATGGCAGAATTGCCGGGGATAGATGAAAAAAGTTTGGATTTAAAAGTTTCATCCGACGGATACCTTTCATTCTGCGGTGAGAAGAAAAATACCTATGAAAAAACGGAAAAAGACGCTTATTTTTCCGAAATTACATACGGCATGTTTAAGCGCACCATTCCGTTACCGTGGGATTTGGATTATAACAAAGCCACCGCGACATACAATAACGGTGTGCTCAATGTTTCCATTCCGAAATCCACGGAAGAAAAGCAGAAGTTTAAGAAAATAGAAGTGAAATCTTCTAAAAATTAATTCTTCGCAGATAAATCATTTTGCAAAAGGCATCGGCACGAAACCGGTGCTTTTTTTTGCATCATCACTATCTGGTCTTCAAACGTAATGCGCATTTTTTTACCGTAAAATTCAGTCAGACGACGAATAGCGGAAAATTTAATAAATTTTCCTATTTCCATGCCTTCAATGATACGTTCGGGAAGATTAGTACGCCTCGCGACAGCATGTATATACATGTGTTTTTCTTGGCGCATACGCCATAATTCGCGCCCGATTTCGCGGATAGTCTGTTTATCCAAATTAAAAGGTTTTGTTGACATCGTTTGGAACTCCTCTTTTTGTTAAAAGCAAAACAAAAACCGACCGAAAATTCGGTCGGGGAGTTCACAACTGCACACGAACAGTATGGTCTATTCAATATATTCAACCATCTCCCCGTCGTAGAGGAGTTTATTTCGCGTGAGGAGTTGTGATACTCCGCCGACGACCTCTCGCCGACAAGAACCATATTAAAGATTTTTCAAAAAATTACAAGTCCGAAAACAAAAACCGCAAAAAAAAGAGCCCTGTTCGGGCTCATGCGCAAAAATTTTTTTATCAGAAAGATGTAATTGAATTGTTGTTTTTGATATACATATTCAGATATTGGTGAATATCGGCATCCATACGTTCATCAAAGGCTTGGAACAACTTCACAACCATTTCGTTCCAGTGCTTTTCCTTATCTTCAATGTTTGTGTCAATAGGCATTGTTAACTCACGGTAAGCTTCAACAGTTGCCTGTCCCGACGCTTTATTATCCAAAACCACCAATGTGACTTTCAAATTTGCATGATATTTCAAGCGATCTTTCATTAAAAGTTGCTCGGCTTTTTCTTCATGCTCGGTCACACTGGCATCTTGAATAATAAATTCTGCCGTACGATTGGATGAAAAGTCGGCTGCTTCCAAACGCTCTTGGGCCCATGTTTTTGCCGTTTTTTCAATAGATACCGGAAACAAATGTTCAACATTCGGTCGGGTAAACGACGGTGAAAACTCGGATTTGACATTTATTGTCTTTACCATCAACTGTATCGGCTTTTTATTATCAAAATGCAAATCACTGTAGCGTTCAGGTGCCGCATGATTGTTTGTCATGGTAGAACACGCATTTAAACTCAAGGCCACTGCGGCCAAAAACATTGTTTTAAATATATTTTTCATTGTCGTTACCTTATAAATTGAACCATGTTTATAAGGAATATAACGTTTAATGTTTAAGATATATTTAATTTAAATTGCAGCCGCTATTCTTGTATAAATCTCTTTGCCATTTCCAAATCTGCCACAAAATCTTCCAGTTCCTGCTCGTGTTCCAATTCTTCTTTTAAGATTTTCTCTGAAATTCGGAAGGTTTCATAATCATGCCCGTCGGTTTCCATGCATAACCCTTCATAACGCCCGATGGCACAACGTTCAGCCTCCAAATTATCGTGTAGTAACGATGCCACATCAAAATTATCCGGTGCCAAATATTTACAATGGGCTTTCTCTTCCCATTCTGACGGACGCAGCAAAGGTGTCCCGCCCAACTGAATAATGCGATCAGCAATCCATCCGGCATGTTTTAACTCCTCTTTGGCGTGTTCCACAAATTCTTCCACCAAATCAGACCGTTGCAACCCTATTGCAACCTTAGCCCCAAGCCAATATTGGTAATATGCTAACCATTCTTCGGCATATGCTTCGTTTAATGTACCGATTAAATTATCCAAATCTATTTTTACAATTTTTTTTGCCATTTCACCCATTTTATTTCTCCTTAAAAATTTTATAACATTTCTAATTTATTTCTTCTTCAGACTCGGATACATGTATTTTTTCTTGATGCTTCGTGTGAATATGCTCTTTATTGCAACATTCATCACACATTATTGCATCATGAATATAATCAGCAGCTTCTTTGGTAGTTCCCCAAGCCTCTGTGCTCAATTCTTTGGTTTTATCCCACACAGCAGCACTGAACTCTTTGGTTTTACCCCATGCTTCACCGCTTAATTCTTTGGTTTTATCCCAGGCTTCACCGCTGAACTCTTTGGTTTTATCCCACGCTCCGGCATATTTTTGTTTTTTAATTTCCGCCGATGTCTGCATATTTTCATCTGCCATTTGCTCATCTCCTTGCTGTTTATAAATATCTTGAACAGGTGTTTGTGCTCCGGCAATTAAAAAAGTTTCGGCATTATCCGCATTTGCAACGGAAACCTGATAGCCGCAAAATCCGATGATTGCAACCAGTGATGCCGCGAAAATTATTACCGATTTGCACATATATACCCCCTTATTGTTTTATCAAATTTGGAGATAATCAGCAGACTGTTATCTTGCAATAAAACTTTCGTTTATACCGAAAAGACACAAAAAAAAGAGGTGCCGAAAGCACCCCTTTTAAATTTAAGTTTTCTAAGACAATTAGAAAGACAATCTTACACCGAGCATAAAGTCATGTTCTCTTGTAGCAAACTTAGCAACGTTTCCGCCACCCAAGTTTTTGCGTACGCGACCTAAATCGGCATAACGATATCCGGCATCAATTGCCCAACGATTGTCAATTTGATATACAACACCGGCCATAACTTGCCATGCCAAGTTATTTACATGCTTGTTCAATATCTTTGTATCACCTTCAACCATTCTTGCCTTCAACCAAGACATACCTAAACCGGCACCAACATAAGGTGTCCACTTTGAACAATTTACAAAGTCATAGTAACCGTTAGCCATCAAGCTGAACTTATACAATGTAAAGTGTGAGGTGTGTTCACCATCCGTAGCACCGAATTTAATCGGGTGAGAATTGTTCAATTCCAATTCACCGCGAAGATGACCTTTGTATATACCATAAGCTACGTGAGAAGAAATCAATTCTTTTGTTTTACGAGTTCTGTCTTTCTCGCCGTCAATCTTACTTCTTGAGGTAACTTTGTTTACATCATAAGAAAGTTTACCGGAAATATATTGATTAAAATCAAAAGCGTTGGCATTTGCACCAAACAAGCAAGCTACGCCTGCCAATAATAAAAACTTTTTCATAGACCATTCCTTTGTCATTGTTGAACAAAAAGATACAATCAATGTACCTGCCCTAATTTTAGGAAAAAAGTTCTGTCTGTCAAGTACTTTATGGTAAAAAAAGTCTTAAACTGTTATTTAGGCATACGAATACAATGATTTTCCGTGCTTTTTCAACCAATCATGTCCTTGTTTCCAATCGGGGTATAAATCGGCCACACATGCCCAAAAGCGTGGAGAATGGTCAGGATGTTTCAAGTGAGAAACTTCGTGGGCCATTAAATAATCAATAACGTAATCGGGTGCCAAAGCAATGCGCCAACTGTAATTAATGTGGTGTAAAACAGAACAACTTCCCCAACGCGATTTTGTATCTTTAATGCTTACTCCGCTTAATTTTTGCCCGAGTCGTTTTGCATAATCGGCTGAAATTTTATAAAACTCATCAGCGGCACGTTTTTTAATATAATCCCGCACACGACGGTGCAAAAACTCCTGATTTCCCGATACATTCAATATATTATCTTCCAGCCAAACACCGCGTCTGGCATCGGCATTATGCCTAATTGTCACCTTCTGCCCGAACAATAAAAAAGAATCGCCGTCGGCAAATTGCTTAATCTGCGGTAATCTGCCCAAAGAATTAACAATCCAATCCATATTTTCGTTCACAAAAGCAACCGCGCGCTTTTGACTGCAATATTTAGGTATGCTTAAAACCGGGATATGCTCTTTGGCATCAATACGCAACGTCAACTTTCGGCTAACCGAAGATTGCACGATTTTTATATCAAAATCAAAAGCCTCACTGATATCAAAGGTCTTGCCAGTCAACAATGTGATCTTCATAATCTTTCACCTTTGATTCGTTGATAAGCTTACGTCCTTTTAATGACATTTTTGCCTGATGCACACTGTCGGCACTTTTTGTTTTAAGCGGGTGCCAAGAAGGCAAATCATATCCATTATCCAACAGCAAATAAGCGCACGTTTTCGGCAACCAACGCGGATGTTCGCGCACGGAAGCCAAATCAATATTGCGGCAGTCCGGCACAACTTCAAAACGATGCGGATAAATTTTACATAAACAGCTTTGACAATCCAAAAAACGACAATGCGCATTCGTAAAATAAACCCTATTTTTGATTTCCAACTTATTTAAACAACATTTGCCACACCCGTCGCAAAGAGCCTCCCACTCACTTTGAGACATTTCTTCAAGTTTTTTATGCTTCCAAAACTCCGGCTCCAAAGCAGCAAAAAAATCAACACGTTCCTGCGGATTAAAATCTTCTTCTATTTCAAATTTTTCTTCCATTCTTTCTATCCGTGACGCTCCGGCAGTTTATCATCTTCAGCCAAATTACCGAACTGAGTGTATTCGCCGTTCCAATAAAGTTTAACCGTGCCGGTCGGACCATGTCGTTGCTTACCGATAATAACATCGGCCAAATTAGCGGTTTGTCTGTCTCTGATTTCCCATTCGGCATGTTTCTTAGCAAAAGCTTCGGCCGATTCATCTTCTTTTTGCTTCGGCTCAGCATTGTGGATGTAATAATTTTCGCGGAATACAAACATAACAATATCGGCATCTTGCTCAATTGAGCCGGATTCACGCAGGTCTGACATTTGAGGTTGTTTATCTTCACGCGATTCAACACTGCGGTTTAATTGTGACAAAGCAATAACCGGAATTTTCAGTTCTTTGGCCAATATTTTCAAGCCGCGCGAAATTTCCGAAACTTCCTGCACACGATTGCCTTCACTCTTTTTATCGCCGGTTCCGCCGATAAGTTGAATATAATCAATTACAACCAACCCGAGACCTTTGCTGCGCTTTAAGCGGCGCGCTCTGGCTCTGATGGTATTAATGCTGGCACCAGGCGTGTCGTCAATATACAGCGGAATATTGTTTAATTCGCGGGTAGCCGCGACAATACGCGTAAATTCCGACTCGTCCAAATTGCCAGTACGCATGCGATGACTTGATGTTTGCGTTACGGTTGACAGCACGCGTGCCGCCAATTCTTCGCACGACATTTCCAACGAAAAGAAAGCCACCCCGCGATTTTCCGGCGGTGTATTTTTATCGTGAGCAAAAAATTCCGCTACATTATAGGCAATATTTGTTCCGAGCGATGTTTTACCCATAGCCGGACGACCGGCAATGATAATCAATTCCGACGGATTTAAACCGCCGATTTTATAATCAAGCTGATTTAATCCGGTCGGCACCCCCGAAATACCGCCTTCTTTCTGATATGCCTCCTGTATATTGTTAAGCGAAGAATTGAGAGCGGCCGAAAAATCAACAAATCCGCCCTGCACCGTTCCCTGATCAGCCAAATTATACAAAGATTTTTCCGCTTCGGCAATTTGATCAAGTGCTGTTTCATCTAACTTTTCGGTCATGGCATTATTGACAATTTCATAACCCGTGCCGATAAGTTCGCGCCGCAAATATTTGTCGTAAATAAATTGTGCATAGTGTTCCACATTTGTCAGCGGTGACGCACTTTCCGCCAATTTCACCAAATACGGAAAACCGCCGACCTGTTCCAAGGTCCCTTCTTGCGTAAAATAATCTCTTAAGGTGATGACATCAGCCGTATGGTCTTTGCCCAACAACTTGGCAATTACCGCATATATTCTCTGATGTGTGGAATCAGCGAAATACTCCGGTTTAAGTAAATCCGATATTTTTTCGTAAGCACGATTGTTTGCCAACAAAGCTCCTAAAAGAGCCTGCTCTGCCTCAATATTCTTCGGCAGTTTCGTCATATCGGGTTTTTCCATTTTTTTATCCTTGCATATAAAATTTTTTAATTTATTTTAGTTATAGGTATTTCGTTTGGAATGTTTAGTGAAATATTTTTTATCTTGTGGATAACGGGTATAAATTGCACAAGATACGATTTTATGAGGGAAAAACAATGTCAAAACAAAAAATTTTGGTTATCGGCGGTGCAGGATATATAGGCAGTCACGTTGTTAAAGCTTTGCTTGAAGAAAATTTTTCCGTCACGGTTTATGACAACTTATCCACCGGACAACTTTGTAATCTTTTCAATGAGGCCGACTTTATCAAAGGCGATATTTCAGACGAAAAAAAGCTCAATCAAACAATGGCCGTCGGCTTTGATGCCGTGGTGCATTTGGCTGCCAAAAAAGCCGTCGGCGAATCTATGGAGAATCCGCAAAAATATTCCCTCAACAATATTAACGGTTCTATCAACATCTTTAATGCAATGGTTAATAACGGCATTAAAAACGTTGTATTTTCCTCAACCGCAGCCGTTTACGGAATACCGCAATATTTGCCTTTAGATGAAAAGCATTCGCTGAATCCTTTGAACTTTTACGGATTTACCAAAGCCGAAATTGAGCGTATTATGGATTGGTACAGCCGCTTGAAGGATTTTCACTTTATTGCTCTGCGCTATTTTAACGCGGTCGGCTATGCGACTGACGGCAGCATTCGCGGGAAAGAAAAAAATCCGCAAAATCTGTTACCGATTGTTATGGAAGTTGCCACTGGAAAACGCGATATTATTCATGTATTCGGCAATGATTATGACACACCGGACGGCACCTGCGTTCGTGATTATATTCATGTAGAAGATCTGGCGCGGGCACACATTGCCGCAATCAAAAAATTGTTGACGAATCCGCAATCGCATATTATTAATCTGGCAACAAACAAAGGAACTTCGGTTCTGGAAATTATTCGGGCGGCTGAACGTGTAACAGGTCGTAAAATAAAATACGATTTTGCACCAAGACGTTCCGGAGATCCGGCCGTAGTTGTTGCTTCAAATGCGTTAGCGCAAAAATTACTCGGTTGGCAACCGCAATATACCGATATTGATGAAATTATCAAAACAACTTGGAATTTGGAAGAAAAATAAAAATGGAAACACTTAATTCTTTAATGACTGCACATGAATCTCTGTCACCTTTTTGGCTGTGGACTTTTTTCGGCATTGCCGTGGTTATTTTGTTGGCGGCGGACTTGTTCTGGTTTAACCGCAAAAATGAAGAGCCGCACTTTTGGCACACTTTATGGATATGCATTGCCTATATTGCGGCCGCCTTATTGTTCGGCATATTTGTGTGGATAGAAGACGGTCCGGAAAAAGGCATGGATTATTACACCGGTTATCTGTTGGAAAAGAGTCTTTCCATGGACAATATCTTTGTGATGTCCATGATTTTCGCCTCACTCGGAGTGCCGAAAATGTATCAGCATCGTGTGTTGTTTTGGGGTATTATCGGTGCTCTGGTGATGCGCGGTATTCTAATCGGAATCGGCGATGCATTAGTGGTTAAATTCCATTGGGTGCTGTATTTATTCTCGGCATTTTTGATTTATACCGGTATTAAAATGCTGCTGACAAAAGATGAAGAAACGGGAAATATCAAAGACAGCAAAATCTACAAAATCGTTTCTAAATTTTTTCACGTAACGCATGAAATTCACGGCGAGCATTTTTTTATCAAGAAAAACGGTAAACACTATATCACACCGCTGTTCTTTGCCCTTTTAATTATTGAAACGATGGATGTGGTTTTTGCGCTTGACAGTATTCCGGCAATTTTTCTGGTTACAACCGATGTTTATATTGTGTACACCAGCAACATTTTCGCTATTTTGGGTTTGCGTGCGCTATACTTTTTGTTGGCAGCGATTATCAGCAAATTTGCTTATTTAAAACCGGCAATTTCCATTATTTTAATCTTTATCGGCATTAAGATTTTTCTGCCTAAATTCGGCATCACGGTACATGAATGGCAATCTTTAACTGTTACTCTCGGTTTGTTAACCGGCGGCATTTTGTTATCATTGTTCAAAAAGGCTCCGAATGCCGAAAAATAAGGTTTATTTAACTTTCGGACGTCACGAACGCTATGGTGATGATACGGCGATTGCGCGCGAAGATATGCTTGCGGCTTATCATACCGGAACACTGCTCGCAACTGTTCTGCCGCCGTGCGCAACCGTTTATCATTCGCCATTGGCCAGAGCCGCGGAAACCGCGAAATTTGAAGCCTTGGGTATGGGTTGTAACCATCTCATTGAAACAGAATTTTTAGAAGAAAGCGCCCCGAAATTTACGATACAAAAATTTATCAACGGTTTGTTGCAAAACACTGACAATGCAGTGCAATATTATCACTTTGTCACACATTTACCCGTTGTTGAAAAACTTGGGCTTCCGTTTTTGGCAGCCGGCGATGTGTGTTTGCTGACTGCCGATAATTGGGCGGAAATGCTGGCGGAAAACTTTGAAACTCAGCTTTTACAAAAGCCTGCTTTACCATTAGAAATATGGCAAAAATTTGACTTAACTTGTTTTGATAAATCGTCGGCAGACGAAATTTACCAAACACTGAGCACAATAAAACACGACTAAAGATTCTTACTTATCCAAGCGGCAATTTCCGAATTATCAATCATATTCAAAACTTCTTGCAGATAGGCTTCAATCAAAATCTGCCGCGCCTCTTCCATACAAATACCGCGTGATTGCATATAAAACAGCTGTTCCTTATCTAAATCGCCGCAAGTTGCGCCGTGCGAACACTTCACATCATCGGCAAAAATTTCCAACTCAGGCTTGCAGTCTACCTCACCCTCATCACTTAACAACAAAGCACGATGCAACTGATGCCCTTCTGTTTGCTGAGCATCCGGCGCAATATGAATCTGCCCTTGAAAAACTCCTTTAGCCTTACCGGCAACCACACCTTTTACCAACTGATTTGATGTGGTATGCGGTGCCAAATGGCGAATATTGGTCGTTATATCCGAAACGCCGCTTTCGTTTAAACGATAAGCACCGTCAACTTCGGCACAAGCCCCTTCTTGCAATAAATTAATATAACTTTCGTGCCGCGCCAATGCATTCTCTTTTTGCAACACAAAACATTTATAATGGCTATTACTTCTCTGTTGCACGCTGTTTAGCGACACATACTTTGTTTTTCCCTCTTTTTGCAGCTTATAATGCTTTAATATACTGTCTGCCGCCAAAAAAATCTCGTTAACCGCATTATGAAAACAAGTGCTTTCCTCAATATCAATGTATTCTATAATTTCGGCTTTTGCTCTTGCTTCCAAAGCAATAATATTGCGAATGTTGCAGAAAAGATTTTGACTTTTATGCGCATGATAACGAATGACAATCGGTTTATCCAAAACGGTATTACGCTCAACGACAATCATCGCTCCCTGTTCCAAATAAGCGGCATTCAGTGCGGCAAACGGAAATTTTTCCACCGCAAACGATTTGTTCAAATAAGATTTTGCATCCCCGTCATATATTGCCTCAACAAGCGGCTTTACACTGACACCGCGCGGCAAATCAAAATGTTCGCCTTGCAACTTACCATTGCAAAAGTCAATGTAATATGCAGCGAACGGCAATTCTTCCGAATGATGACAATGCCCGTTGCACTCGTGCGGTGCGGTATCAATTTGCAGATTTTCCATATTGCCGACGGCGTTAAAGGAATATTTCCATGCCTCGGTCTTTGCTGTCGGCAAACCGGTTGCCGTAAACGCACGCATGCCCTTTTCGCGCAGTCCTGCCAACCACGGAATATCATTCCCCCACAAGGTTATATCTTGCTCGGTTAACTTCATTCTTTAGTGTCCACAAAAGCCTTATAGCCCGATTTTTCAAGCTCAATTGCCAAATTTTTATCACCCGACTTCACAATATGTCCGTCTGCATAAATGTGCACAACATCCGGCTGAATATGATTGAGTAAATCCTGATGGTGGGTAATTATCAGCAATGAATTATCATTGTTATGCCACTTGTTCACGCCCTCGGCAACAATTTTTAAGGCATCAATATCCAACCCCGAATCGGCTTCATCCAAAATAGCGAGTTTCGGTTGTAACAGGCTCATTTGCAAAATTTCCATGCGTTTTTTTTCACCGCCGGAAAAACCGACATTAATTTCTCGCTTAAGCATTTCGGCACTGATATCCAAATCTTTTGCTACGCCGCGCAACAGTTTCAAAAATTCGGCGGCATCCAATTCCGGCTTGCCTTCATATTTGCGTTTTGCATTAACCGCATGTTTTAAAAAATTATTTGACGCCACGCCCGGAATTGCCACCGGATATTGCATACTTAAAAAGATGCCGGCACATGCGCGTTCTTCAGGCTTTAGAGTTGTTAAGTCGCGTCCGTGAAACAAAATTTCGCCGTCGGTAATTTCATATCCCGGTTTGCCGGTCAGAATGTACGAAAGCGTTGATTTTCCGGTACCATTCGGTCCCATAAGCGCATGAACTTCACCGGCATTAATCGTCAGATTCAAGTTTTTGATAATTTCTTTATCTGCCACTTTGGCCGATAAATTTTTAATTTCCAGAATCGGTTTACCCATCTTTATTCTCCCGGTTTCTTCACTGCGCTCAGAATGACGATTTTGGCAGTCATTATCCGACACTCCCTTCTAAGCTGATATTAATAAGTTTAGCCGCTTCTATGGCAAATTCCATCGGCAATTTTTGCATAACTTCTTTGCAAAAACCGTTCACAATCAAGCCCACAGCCTCTTCTTCGTTAAGTCCGCGCTGTTGGCAGTAAAAAAGCTGTTCTTCACTGATTTTAGATGTTGTGGCTTCGTGCTCCAGAACTGCCGTTTTATTGCGATTTCTGACATACGGCACCGTATGCGAACCGCAAGCAGAGCCGATAAGTAAACTGTCACACTGCGAATAATTACGCGCGTTATCGGCATTTATTCCGACATCTACCAATCCGCGATATGTTTGATTGGAGAATCCGGCAGAAATACCTTTGGATATGATTTTTGAACGTGTATTTTTACCGATATGAATCATTTTAGTACCGGTATCTGCCTGTTGCTTATGATGCGTTACGGCAACCGAATAAAATTCCCCGACAGAATTGTCTCCTTGCAAAATACACGACGGATATTTCCATGTCACAGCCGAGCCGGTTTCAACTTGTGTCCACGAAACCTTTGAATTAACCCCCCGGCAAGCCGCACGCTTGGTCACAAAATTATAAACACCGCCTTTGCCGTCCTTATCACCCGGATACCAATTCTGCACTGTGGAATACTTTACTTCGGCATTATTCATCACCACAATTTCCACAATTGCCGCATGCAGCTGATTTTCATCGCGTTGCGGTGCGGTACATCCCTCCAAATATGAAACATAACTGTCATCTTCGGCAACAATCAGCGTGCGCTCAAATTGTCCGGTATTTTTGGCATTAATGCGAAAATAGGTTGAAAGTTCAATCGGCGCTTTCACGCCCTTCGGAATATACACAAACGAGCCATCCGTAAACACCGCGGAATTTAGGCAGGCATAGAAATTATCGGTATAAGGTACAACCGATCCCAAATATTTTTGCACCAAATCCGGATGTTCTTTGATTGCCTCAGAAATTGAACAGAATATAATACCTTTTTCAGCCAACTGCGCCCGATACGTGGTAGCCACCGAAACGCTGTCAAACACCGCGTCTACCGCCACAACGCCGGCAAGTGCTTCCTGTTCTTTCAAAGGAATCCCGAGTTTATTATAGGTTTCCAACAAATTTTTATCAACCTCATCCAAACTCTTGGGCTGTTTTTTCTGCACCGGCGCTGCATAATAGCTCAAAGCCTGAAAATCAACCTTATCATAGATAAGTTTTGCCCATGTCGGTTCTTTCATTGTCAGCCAATGGCGATAGGCCTTCAAACGTCGCTCCAAAAGCCATTCAGGCTCGTTCTTTTTGGCGGAAATCATACGGATGATGTCTTCATTTAAGCCACACGGCACGGTATCGGCTTTAATATCTGTTATAAAGCCGTATTTATACTTTTCATCCAAGTTCTTTAAAATTTCCGCTTTTTGCGCCATAACCCTGCTTTCATATAAAATTCGCGTGTATCATAACAATTTGTTTCAAAAAATCAAGATAAATGACGTTGACTTGTAGCAAAAATATGATAATCTGAATACATCTTTTATCAATTATTAATCTCCTTATTAATTCAATTCTTATGAAAAATCTCAAGACTTTTACAAGCTATTTCGCTTGTGCAATCTTAATGATCGTCTTCGGTTACTTTGCAACCGAAATGCTTCTGCGTCATGCTAACTTCGGGTGGCTTGTGGTTGCGATTAACGCGTTCATCTGCGCGGAGTGTGCGTTTTTGTATTATAACATAAGCGAGCCGGATCCTTACAATCACATCGCCTATGGCTTATCTTTTGCCGGTGTGGCGGCACATATTGTGTGTTACGGTTTGCTTTATTTCAACGTCTATGGCGACATCTTGCCACTTGATTGCGCTTTGGACATTGGATATTACATTGCGGTGTTCTGGATTATCCGTTTTATGGTACAAATGTACGTGCTGGCACACAAACCGGCAGATTAAGCTTTTTTTGCAGAGTTTCAAACAGCGGTCAGCCCCTCGGCTCACCGCTGTTTTTATTGCATTTTACCCTTTTTGTTACAATTCGTAATTTTTTGTGTGTTGCACCGACATATAAAACGGTGTAAATCTTAGGCAGTTAAAACAATTTTGATAAGGAAAAAAATATGACTAACAAACCAAGTGATCCGATTTATCTTTTTGACTGCAAAACAACACAACAAGTTATCGGGCAGGAAAAATTTTTGGAATCATTTAAAAAAATTTTAGACCACGGCGGATATTGCCAAGGTCCGGAAACAAAAGAATTAGATCAGAAACTCGCGGAATATTGCGGCTCAAAATATTGCTCTACCAATGGTTCGGGTACCGATGCTTTAACATTGGGTTTAATGGCTTGGGGGGTTAAGCCGGGTGATGCGGTATTCGTTTCTTCTTTCACCTTTGTAGCTTCGGCAGAAGCACCGGTTATTTTGGGTGCAACGCCGATTTTTGTTGATTCCGACCCTGATACTTACAATATGGATCCGGAGGACTTAAAGCGTGCAATTGCTCAAGTTAAAGCCGAAGGAAAATTGAATTTGAAGGCTGTTGTTGCCGTAGATATTTTCGGTTCACCGGCCAACTATGATGAAATCATCAAAATTGCCCATGAAAACGGTATGAAAGTTATGGCTGACTCTTGCCAGAGTTTCGGCTCTGTATATCACGGCAAAAAGGCCGGTTCCATTGCCGATATGACCGCAACATCTTTCTACCCGACCAAACCGCTCGGCGGTTACGGTGACGGCGGTGCCACTTTCTGCAAAACGGAAGAAGAAAACGCATTGGTTCAATCTTGCCGCGTTCACGGTATGAGCCCTGAAGACCATTATGACAACGTTCGTCTGGGAATGACAGGCCGTATGAACTCTTTCCAGGGTGCCGTATTGCTTTTGAAATTAACCGTATTTGATAATGAGTTAAAAAACAGATATCGCGTTGCCAAACGCTATGATAACGAACTCAGCTCCTATTACGGCAAACAAAAGATTTTGGATAACTGCCAATCGGCTTATGCTTTATACACCATTCATTGTGAAAACCGTGATGAATTGATGGCATACTTAAAGGAAAACGGCATTCCGTGCGGGGCATATTATCCGCGTCCGGTTAACACACAAACCGCTTATGCAAAGTGGAACACGCGTTCTTTGCCGGTTTGCGAAAAGCTTTCCAAAACGGTTTGCAGCATTCCGATGACACCGTATTTAACTGACGAACAGTTAGATTACATCATTGAAAAAATGAACGAATTTGCCGCAACAAAAATGAAAAAAGCCGCATAATTTGCAAGTTTTTGACTCCGAAACAGCCGATAGCAATATCGGCTGTTTTTTTGTTGCATTTTTCCTTATTTGGCCTATACTGAATTTTGCCGAGAATGTCCAACTCGGCACGGGTTTAGCAACCCAGACAATAAGGACAGGATAACTTTTGCTTAAGCAAGAGTTATTTTGTGATGGACTCACCGCAAGGTGGGTATCATCTGAATAAGGTTTATCCGAATAAGGTGAACTATTTATCTTATTGTATAGTTGCTAATGCCCACCGCTTCATGCGGTGTTTTTTTGTTTGGGCTGAAAGCAAGGTACTATGAGCGGAATATGTGCTTTTTTCGGGCATCGCGACACTGTTATTACTCCGCAACTGGAAGAAAGACTCACACAAACACTGCGTCAGCTTATTGACGAGGGAATTGACGAATTTTGGTGCTGTGAACAAGGTACATTTGATTGGATTTGTCGTGTTGTTACCCTCAAGCTGAAAAAAGAATTTGATTTTATCAATGTCTGGTATGTTTGTGCTTATAACCCGAACAAATATTCACAAATCAGGCAAGAATCTCTGGATAGAATGTTTGACGGACTGATTTATAATGATGAAATAGCTCGCGGCGTGCCGCGTTTTGCAATTTTGCGCCGTAACCGCTATATCGTGCAGAATGCCGATGTTATTGTCTGCTATGTTGAACACGACTACGGCGGCGCATATCAAACCATAGAACTGGCTAAATCTTATACAAAACGAATCCTCAATCTCGCCGCATAAAAATTACAACAATTGCCTTTTTTGAGCAGGCTCTCACTCTTTAAAAAAGTAGTTCGGAATCCGCTCAAATTTATCTTTTAATTTTTGATATGCCTCGGAAATTTGTTTGAATTTTTCTTCGGCATTTGCATCGCTGTGATTAATATCCGGATGATATTTCTTCGCCATTTTTTTATATTGTTTTTTTAAGGTCTCCGGATTTATTTCCCGCATATTCATTTCCAAAACCTGAACGTATTTGCGTTCTTCCACCGTGAAATAAATGCCGTCATCGGAATATTCTCTGCTATAGTCGGAATTGCGGGCGTAACCTGCGTCAAAGAAAGACGCATCTTCCCATAAATCATAGCCGAACTGATAATGAATTTTGGATTTATAGCCCTGCTTAAAATGCATACGCCGCTTGATTTCCTCTGCTTCTTCATCAGGATTCGTGCCGTCATAATAATTCCACTTAGCATTATATTCCTGAACATGTTGCAGACAGAACCAATAATATTCTTTTAATCTCCGATCTTTCGGTGCGCGATATTCGCCTTTTTCGGTACATCCCGGGTGATCACATTGATGCACCTGATTTTCATTTTGCGGGGCATAATATTTTTTGGTTCTCTTAATCATAACAATCTTTCGCTTCAAACGCTTGATAGTTTAATCCTGTTTATAAATAAAGGCAAGTCATTTGCAAAGAATTTTCCGCATTATATATTATATGGCAAGGAGATAACATATGCCCGAATTACCGGAAGTGGAAACAATCAAACGCAGTGTCAGTAAAGTTTTGTGCGGCGCAAAAATTATGCATACCGATATTTTCCAGCAAAAGTTGCGTATGCCAATTCCGCAAGATTTTGCCGCTCAAGTGCAAAACGCGCAAATTACCGACTTTACGCGAATCGCTAAATATATGCTGATGCACCTTGATAACGGCAAAACAATTATTTGGCATTTCGGCATGAGCGGACATGTTAAAATAGAATCCGCGCCGCCGACAACACCGCAAAAACACGATCATCTGATTATGCAAACTTCAAAAGGAACACTTATTTATAATGATCCGCGGCGATTTGGCCTTATCACAATTTGCGAATCCGATAAACTAAAAAATCATAGGCTTTTTTGCAATTTAGGGCCGGATCCGTGGGATGCGAATCTGACTGCCGATTATTTATTGCAAAAATTTTCCGGTAAAAAAACTGCAATTAAAATCGCCCTGCTTAACCAAAATATAATATGCGGAATCGGCAATATTTATGCTTCGGAAATTTTATATTGTGCGCGAATCCGCCCCGAACGCCCGGCCGAATCCGTTACGAAAGCCGAAGCGAATCTGCTGATTAAACACACGCGAATCGTTTTGGAAAATGCCATAAACGCCGGCGGTTCAACCATTCACGATTATAAAAAACCGGATGGTGACATTGGATATTTTCAACAAAAACATTGCGTTTATAACAAAACGGGGCAAAAATGTCCTCAGTGTCGTTGCCGAATCGCTCAAACGGGAGGCATAAAAAAAATCGTTTTGGGCGGTCGCTCTACGTTTTATTGCGCCACACTGCAAAAATAGGAGATGCTTTATGCGTAAAATTATTGCCTTAATATGTTTTTCTCTGCTGTTAACCGTTAAATCGGTACAGGCGACGCAGTTTGTTGACGGTATGGACGATGTACCCCTGCCGGAGGGTATGACGCAAATCACACAAGATGATTTTTCGTTCGGCAATGAAGAAACGCGTTTATTGGAAGCTTATTTGACCGAAATTCGCGGTGCAAAAAAAACAAAAATGCGTTTTTCAAAAATCGGAGATTTTTATCGGGAATCGTTGCCGCAACTCGGCTGGATATATCAAGGGAATCGGGGTAACGACTTGTTGTTTTATCGTGACGGCGAAACTCTGGAACTGGTCAGAGAATCCGTTTCTCCGCTTATTGTGCGCATAACCGTTAAAACAAAACCGTAAAAATGAAAAATAAGTAAAAAATTAGTTGACTTTATACTTTTGACGTGGTTATAACAGTCACCAGAATGTTTTTTGTATTAACAGTTTAATAGGAAGAAAGAATATGGCCAATCATAAATCGGCAAAAACAAGAATAGTAAGAAATAATAAACGTGCCGTTATTAACGGTGCACGCAGAAGTCGTGTCAGAACTTTTGTGAAAGCCGTTGACGCATTAATTGCGGCTAAGGATAAGGAAGGCGCAGCAAACGCTTTCAAAACGGCTGAGTGCGAAATGATGAGAGCAGCTCAGAAAGGTATTTTCAAAAAGAATACGGCTTCGCGTACTATTTCTCGTTTAGCACAAAAAATTAAAGCTCTTTAATTAAATTAGAGACTTAAATTTATATCAAATGCAGATTAAATCCGCTAGGGGTTTGGTGTGCATTTTTTTGTTTAAAAACACCGATTCTACCGCGACTCTGCGAAAATCCGTTGTCAAGAAATTTAATTTAAATGTTCTTAAATTGTTCTGTTGATTTTTTGTTTGTTACTGTTAACAATTTATTTACGTTCTCACTGATGTGAAAAAACAAACCTTTTATCAGGTTTGGAATTTGAGTGAAACAAACTATTGTGTTGTTACCACCGCGAAAATAACCAATCACAATTAAAAATTGATATCAAAGGTGCGCGCCGGTAGTTTGTTTGAGTGTGATAATTTAATAGAATATGGACGAGGAACATGGCTGAAGAAGCAATATATACAAATGAAGAATTATCCATTAATGAACAATGGGATGAAATTTGCAATCAGTTAAAGATGGAATTCGGTGCCACTGCATTTGACAGTTGGTTAAAACCTCTAAGCATCAGTTCGTTTGACAATGGTGTCATGAATATTTGCGCGCCGACAACGTTTATGAAGAATTGGGTTATTGCCCACTATTCCGAACGAATCCATCGTATTTGGGAAAGAAAGAATCCGGATATCAAGCAAGTTAAATTTGTGGTGCAAAACGTGTCCGCCGGGGCTTCTTTAAATAACACACACATTGACAGTTCGTTGATTAAACGCGTGCCTTCATCACCAACTCCGCAAAGTTTATATGCCGTCAGCAACATTGCCAACAATAGCAACGACAGCGAATCATATTTCGGTTCTAAATTGAATAATGCTTTCACTTTTGATAATTTTGTTGTTGGCAAAACCAATGAGTTTGCTTATGCTGCCGCACGCAAGGTTGCCGAATCCAGAAACATTCCGTTTAATCCGCTGTTTTTGTATTCCGGCGTTGGTTTGGGTAAAACGCACTTGATGCATGCCATTGCGCAATATATTAAGCAAAACGACCCTTCCCGCACCGTTGTTTATATTTCCGCGGAACAATTTTTACTCAAGTTTGTAAATGCTTTGCGTTATAAAGATACCGATGCATTCAAAGAACAATTCCGCTCCGTTGATGTTTTGATGATTGATGACGTTCAGTTTTTGGCCAACAAAACAAAAACACAAGATGAATTCTTCTATACTTTCACGTCTTTAATTGAAAGCGGTAAGCAAATTATCCTGTCTGCCGATAAATCACCGAATGATTTAGACGGCATTGAGTCGCGCTTGAAATCACGCTTAAACAGCGGTTTGGTTGCCGACATTATGCCGACGGATTTTGATTTGCGCCTAGGTATTTTGCATAAAAAAGCCGAACAGCTCGGTATTGCATTGCCTGAAAACGTTGCAACTTTTCTGGCACAAAAGATTACGGCCAGTACACGTGAATTGGAGGGTTCATTAAAACGAATCGCCGCACACTGTATGTTGCTCTCCGGTCATGAAATCACGTTGGATATGACACAGGATGTCTTAAAAGATATGTTGCGCTCAATTGATCGTAAGACAACAATTGATGAAATTCAGAAAAAAGTTGCCGAATACTTTAATATTTCCGTTAAAGAAATGCAATCTTCGCGCCGTGCACGCAACGTGGCTCGTCCGCGCCAAATAGCCATGTATTTGGCAAAGCAGCTCACATCGCGTTCTCTGCCGGAAATCGGACGCAAATTTGATCGCGATCACACAACGGTTATGCATGCCGTTCGCAAGGTTGAAGAGCTTATTATTGAAGACACGTCTATGGCAGAAAGCGTTGATGCTTTACGCCATTTATTAGAGAACTAAAAAAGCTGTTGAAGACTCGTTTTTTTAGTTTCTTATTGCATCAAATTTTTGGTATTTTGATGACAACAATAATTAATTATATGGTAGAAAAAAAATGAAGTTTGCTATTGAAAAATCCGTTTTGTTAAAAACGTTGGGACATGTTCAAAATATTGTAGAAAGAAGAAACACTGTTCCGGTATTATCCAATGTCAAAATTGAGGCCGGTAATAACGGCATCAGCTTTAAGGCCACGGATATGGATACGGAAATTACCGAAATTGTTGATGCCAAAATTTTGGAAAATGGCGCAATTACGGCTCCGGCACACATGATGTATGATATTGTCAGAAAGTTATCGGACGGTGCCGATGTTGAGCTTGTTTATCCGGATGAAAAAGAACAGCTTTCCATTGTTTCCGGTCGTTCAAAGTTCTCTTTACCGACAATCGGTGTGGAAGATTTTCCGGTCATTTCTTCCGACAGCTTGCCGACAAGCTTTGCCATGAAATGTGAAGAATTGAAAGATGTTATTGATCGCACACAATTTGCGGCTTCTACCGAAGAAACCAGATATTATTTGAATGGTCTGTATATTCACCCGAAAGATGAAGGTGAAACAAAAGTTCTGCGCATTGTTGCCACAGACGGTCACAGATTGGCTTGTGTGGAAACGCCGTTACCGAACGGTGCGGAAAAAATGCAGGGTGTTATTTTGCCGCGCAAAACAGTCGGTGAAATTCGCAAATTGTTGGATGATACAAATGTAGAAAAT
This sequence comes from Alphaproteobacteria bacterium, assembly GCA_017479785.1. GTDB lineage: Bacteria > Pseudomonadota > Alphaproteobacteria > RF32 > CAG-239 > RUG410. The sequence continues at coordinate 7,243 of JAFVBT010000083.1, read as the reverse complement.
GTTCAGATTTCCTTATCTGACAGCAAAGTTCGCTTTTCATTGGAAGATATCACATTGGCCTCAAAGTTAATTGACGGCACATACCCTGACTATGAACGTGTTATTCCGACAAACAATAACAAGATTCTTCAATTAAATGTTAAAGAGTTGGCAACAGCGGTTGATCGTGTTTCTGTGGTTGCCGAAAGAACACGCGCCATAAAGATGATTGCCAATAAAAATCACGTCATTTTAACAACATCCAGTCCGGATTTGGGAAGTGCTATTGAGGAAATAGAAGCCGTTTATGATAATGAATCGCTGGAAATCGGTTACAATTTCAGATATTTATTGGATATTTTGGCGGAAATTAAGGGCGAAACGGCGGAATTCAGCTTCAGCGACAGCTCGTCACCTTCGGTTATTCATGATACTTCCGACTCCGGTGCAATCTATGTTCTGATGCCGATGAGAGTTTAAAGTTGAACGACTTATCCGAAAAATTACACACAATTACACAGCAAAAGTCAGGCATTCAACGCCTGACTTTAACTGATTTCAGAAATTATAAGAATTTGCGTGTAAATGCCGAAATTGCCCCGATTATTATTACAGGAGAAAACGGCTCTGGTAAAACCAACATTCTGGAAGCGCTGTCTTTTTTGGCGCCGGGACGCGGTTTACGCAGTGCAAAACTTGCAGACATAAAACGAATCCGTCCCGATGGTGAAGAAGCAAATATTTTAGCCGGCGAAAGTTGGAACATTGCCGCCGATATTTTGAAAAATGATGAAGAATTTACCATCGGCACTGCTTTGCAAAAAATAATACGAGAAGATGCGGAAACCGATTCTTTGCATGGATTTGATCGGCGAATCGTTAAAATTAATCAGCAAAAAATTACCCAACAAACGGAATTGGGAAAATATGTCTCTCTTATATGGATTACCCCGCAAATGGACAGGATTTTTCAAGGAGGGCCTCAGCCGAGGCGCAGTTTTTTGGACCGCCTCGTTTATGCCTTTGATATAGAACATGCCAAAAGATGCGCCAACTTTGAGCACTTATATCGCCAATGGTTACAACTTTTGAAGTCAGGTTGCCAAGATGACAGATGGTTGCAATCTGTTGAGGCAGATATGGCCACCTTCGGTGTGGCAATTGCCGCAGCGCGCCGCGAGCAAATTGCCCGATTGAACACTTTTATTGCTCACGAACCGGACGATATTTTTCCGAATGTTCGGCTGGAGCTGTCGGGCATGATTGAACAAAGGCTTGATGCAGAACCGGCTCTCCAAACAGAAGATTTTTATGCCGATTATCTGCGTAAGCAACGGACAAATATTTTATATAACGATGGTGCGGACGGAGTTAATCGCACAGATTTTAAGGTTTATTTCCAAAAAAAGAACATGCCGGCGGACTTATGTTCAACAGGCGAGCAAAAGGCTCTTTTGGTCAGTATTATTCTGGCACAAACCAAGTGTCATATTTTGGAAAAAGGCTTTGTGCCCGTTATACTTCTTGATGAAATTACCACTCATCTTGACGAGCAAAAACGTGATGCGCTGTTGCAAAAAATACAAAATCTGCATTTGCAGGCATGGATTACCTCAACTGAGCCGCAAAATTTTGCGTTACTCAAAGATTCGGCGCAATTTTTGCCGTTAGAAAACGGTCGCATTTTATAAAGCATTCCCCTTTTTTATAAATTTTCTTGCTTTTTCGCACTGATTTTATATACTTGGACTACACTAAAATAATTATGCCTATGGATATGAATGTTACAAATCTTTATCTGGAGCTGGAAAATTTTTACAAACTTCCGCCCGGTAAAATGTCTCGTCGTAAGCTTGAAAAGTTATACGACGGCATTATGGATATTCTGCTGGAATATGGCGACCAGTTGGAGGACGAAGTCTGCGAATTTTTGGAAGAAGCCATTACTACCTTGGATTCTGAACTGGAAAGGCAGGATAAGGAGCTCAAAAATCTTTCTGCCCAGTTGATTAAAGATCCGGCAGAGGTTGAGCGGATTTTAAGCCAGATGAACTGTACAGAGTTGTTTGAGGCAGAACAAAAAGGACAACGTTTGCGTTCACCGGCTTTGCGCAAGCAATTTGCCAATATGGTTCGGCGTTGTTGGTCGCATGATTGTGCCGGAAATTGCTAATCAAAAAAAGAGGTGTTAATCAACACCTCTTTTTTTCTTATAAGAAATAAATTCTTAAAATTAGAATTCGTATCTTGCACCGAACATAATTTCATGATCGCGAGCAGCAAATTTGGTAACATAATCTTCACCAAAGTGACCGCGAACACGACCTAAGTCAGCATAACGATAACCTAAGTCCAAAGTCCAGTGAGAGTTGATATCATATGTGATACCACCCATAACTTGCCAACCCAAAGTATAAACGGATTTAGCATAATCACCTGTATCAGCCTTCAAGTAAGAAACACCTATACCGGCACCAACATACGGTGTCCACGGTGTGCATGTCAAATAATCAAAGTAAGCATTTGCCATGAAAGAGTGTTTGTAAAGTCTGAAGTGTTCGATTCCGAAACCATCATTGTCATAAACGTGATTACGTTTAATGTCACGAGAATTGTTTAATTCCAATTCGCCACGAACATAACCGGCACGAATACCGTATGCAATGTGGGTAGAACCAACCAAAACTTTGTTCAATTTAGCGTGAACAACTTTATCCAAGCCTTCGCCGCCGGATTTGGCTTTAACTTTGTTGAAGTCATAAGACAACTTGCCGGAAACGTATTGAGAAACACCGGCTTGCGCATTAGCGCTCAATAAGCAAGCCACACCGGCTAATAACAAAAATTTTTTCATAAGTTTTTTCCTTTATTACATGTTGAACAACAATATACTTTCGTATTGTAACACCGCTACTTTAGAACTAGATAAAGCATTAGTCAAGTTTTTTTTATTTTTAATATGCACGTGTTTGTTGACGTTTTATTAAGGTTTGTGTTTTATAAAGTTCGCTTTTTTATTTGCAGCATGAGAAAAAGCCTCTGATTTACGCTGTTTAAACGCTTATCAGAGGCTTTTTTTACGAATTGAAAACTATTTTTTCAAAATAGAAGTACCGGCATATACAGCCATATCGCCCAACTCTTCTTCAATACGAATCAGCTGGTTATATTTTGCCATACGATCGGTACGAGACATAGAGCCTGTTTTGATCTGACCGCAGTTGGTTGCAACGGCAATATCTGCAATTGTTGTATCTTCCGTTTCACCGGAGCGGTGAGACAAAACAGCCGTATAACCGTGACGATGAGCCATATCAACGGCCTTCATTGTTTCGGTTAACGTACCGATTTGGTTAACTTTAATCAAAATAGAGTTAGCAATACCTTTTTCAAAACCCATTGCCAAACGAGCCGGATTGGTTACGAACAAATCATCACCGACGAGTTGGATTTTGTCACCCAATTTATCGGTCAATAATTTCCAACCTTCAAAATCATCTTCGGCCATGCCGTCTTCAATTGAGAAAATCGGGAATTTATCGCACAAGCCTTTGTAATATTCAACCATTTGGGCGTTGGTATAAGATTTGCCTTCGCCTTCCATTTCATACTTACCGTTCTTATAGAACTCAGATGAAGCGGCATCAATGGCCAAAACAACATCATCACCCGGTTTATAACCTGCATCTTTAATGGCATTCACGATAAATGTCAAAGCTTCATCGGCAGATTTCAAATTCGGAGCAAAACCGCCTTCATCACCAACATTGGTGTTTTGACCGGCTGCTTTCAAATTCTTCTTCAATACTTGGAAAATTTCCGCACCCATACGAATCGCTTCTTTGATGGAATTTGCAGAAACCGGCATAATCATGAATTCTTGAATATCAATCGGATTATCTGCGTGTTTACCGCCGTTCAATATATTCATCATCGGAACCGGCAAAGTGCGTGCCATTGTGCCGCCCAAATAGCGATATAACGGTAATTCAGCTTCTTCAGCCTGAGCCTTAGCAACAGCCAAAGAAACGGATAAAATGGCATTAGCGCCGAGTTTACCTTTATTTTCCGTACCGTCCAATTCAATCATTTTATTATCAATATCAATTTGATCTTCGGCTTCATAACCGGCCAAAGCATCATAAATTTCTTCATTAACATTTTCAACGGCCTTTAAAACACCTTTACCGCCGAAACGAGATTTATCACCATCACGCAACTCAACAGCTTCGTGCACACCGGTAGATGCGCCGGATGGTACGGCAGCACGACCGAACGCACCGGATTGTAAAACAACTTCTGCTTCAACAGTCGGGGTACCGCGGGAATCTAAAATTTCTCTTGCATGAATATCAACAATAGCACTCATTTTCTTCTCCTATTTAAATATTTTAAGTGTTGGCTATAACTTAGTTAATTTTTGCGCGTTGTCAAGATAAATTCGGCATATCGGCACAATGCAGAATTTTAAGCTGTATTACCGATGTTTTCCTCTTTCAAAAATATAAAAACACTCTTATTTGCAGTAAGAGTGTTTTCTTTTTCTGAACTTATGGATTATTCCCGTTCCTTACCCTTAGGATTCGGTAACGCGCCATTTTTCTCATCTTTAACCCCCTTGCCGCCGTTAGTCGTCTGACCGCTGACTTTGCCGGTACCGACATCAAATCTGCCGCCGGACGACCGCTCTTTCTTCTGACCGGCAATTGAATTGTCGTGCGCCGCCGTTACATTACCCCTGTCCGCGCCATTGCTGAGAGCATATGTTGCGAATCTGGTAAACTTCTGCAACGTCATTTGATTGCGCGGCAAATCTTCGCCGTTAAACGATAAGTTGGTTTGAAACATTTCCTGTCTGACTTTAGCCGTTGCCTCTTTGCCCTCTTTAGTTTGATGATAGTCTTCGGCTTTGGCAAGCGGATTTGCCGTCTTGACTAAACTTTCACCATACGCCGCCTTGCGCTCTTTAAGATAGTCTGCAAAATTGTTTGCTTTGGTTGTCCCGTTTTCTTTATCAGCCTTAAATTCCGCCGTAACAAGCTTTTTATATTCTACTTCGCTGACTGGTGACGGAGCAACACCATAAACAATCTTATATTCATCTTGCAGCATATTCTTGATTTCAGGTATTTCCTTAATCTCAGCTATCGGTTTCGTATAAGTTTTTTTCTTTTCAACAACCGGTTCAGGTGCAGGATCAGGCTGAATTATCGCTTGCGGCCGAGTTCTTCTAAAACCGACTATTTTATCAGCAATGGCACCGGCACGTTTTTTCAAACCGGAGTACAAGCCCTTAACAGGTTCCCAATACCCGAAGCCCCATAACTTATCTCCAGGAATCGTCAGATCAGGTTCTTGTTTACCCGGTACAACTGTTTCATGATGTCCGATATCAAATCCGACATCAGCATCCGCCTTAAATGACTGAACAGGCTGAACTTCCGGTCCGGAACCGAAGAACGGCACTTTACCGGCATCATTAATCAAGATCCCTTTCAAGCCCGGAGTATCATCAATTTGTCCACCGACGGTATTATCTATTTTACCCAACATCTCGGCGAACCCGAGCGGATTGGATGATTTTCCGGTGGTTACAACTTCTCTTAAGGCATCCATATAGTTCATCATAGATCCGTCAGGCGCTTTAAAGGATAAATATTCACCGATTGTGGTTCCTTGCGGCAAATGGTGTGCGGAAGCAAATGCAGGATCAAGTTGTGTATCCGGATTCGGGGCCAAATAAGCCAATTGCTCGAACTTATATCCCAACATATCCGTATTGGCAACATAATTAGGATGTCTTGCATCGCCGGCAACGTCCGTAAAGAATGATCTGTCATCACCGGTTGCATGAATTGCATTATCAATACTTGCACGCAAATTTGCCACAACATCAGCAGACACTTTATTCGGATCGGAACTGTCTTGCAAATCATGTGCGACATGGAATCTATTTAAGAATTCACTAAATCGCGGATCATCCAAACGGTTGGTGGCATGTGCGCGTTCCGTTGCGGAGTAATCGTGTGAATCCGGTCCTTTGGTCACCTGATCAGGTGTTTTTCCGCCCTTTTGTACGGAAGCAGGTGTTATACCCAATAACGAACCGACATAACTGCCGGCGATACCGCCGAACCCAATGGCAGAACTTTTCTTAACGGCTTGCCATATGGCATCGCCCTTTGATAAACCATGAGCTTTGGCATCTTTATATGTACCGTATCCGGCAGCAGCCAAACACCCGACGCCCAGAGCCGTTGCTGCCGCAAGATTACCCGTCATCAGGCAGGCACCGGCCGCAAAACCGAGAGCCGAAGCTATATTGGTTGAGGCATAAGGCTGTTTGGTAAGAAATTCTTTAAATTCAGGTTTTTTGCCGGCAGCTTGAGCCTCTTTCTTATAGTTTTTATAATTCATATATGCACCGAAACCGGCCATTGCCATAGCAGTCACGCCCGCAACAACAGGAAGTGCTGCCGCCATGGCAACCGCAGGTGTGGCGCTGGTTAATCCCAATGCACTGGCTGCTTTAACCGCGCCCAATGTCACGCCGTATGTTGCCAATTTCTGGCCTAAACTTGCGGCGAAAGTCCAACCTGCCGTTTTAAGCCAATTAACCTTAAATTCACCATCATTACCGAAACGACTGCTTGCTCTCGGATCATATTTTGCAATAGGTTTATGAATCCGTTTCAACATATCATCTTTCGGTCCGGAAATTTTACTGATACGGTTAATTGCCCCCATTGTCTCATTAACCGATAATCTTACGGCAGCGTCAAATCCTTTCTCAGAAATATTTAACGGCCTGTTAGGATCCATCATCCGGGTTTTGAACGCTTCCAAAAATTCGGGATTTGTATAACGTTTGTAATCTTCTATGGCGCCTTTAACATTTTCTTCCGCACCGTCCCATGCAAATGCCTGAATTTTAACTCTGTTGGCCATGGCGGTTCGTAAATCTTCATCTGTTAAAGATTCTACATCGCTGGCAAGATTTTCTATAATGGTATTATTGCGCGCAAAATCAACCATTGTTTCTAATTGGCTGTTCTGCTTAATTGTAAATCCTTTCTGCCAGGTAACGGATTCTTCGTTGGTTTCCGGATTTATAAATTGCGGAACATTCCCGTTCTCACCATGAAATCTGATATTTCCCAACATTTGCATGGTTTCATCATCCAGCGTGATATTTGCCATTCTTTCAGTTAAGGTTTTGTGATTTTTCCGAACTTGGTCGATGTTATCTTCGGTAATATTTTCT
>JAFVBT010000082.1 GCA_017479785.1 Alphaproteobacteria bacterium | reverse complement strand
TAAATTACGAATATAAAAACCAAACCAGATCAAGCCGGCTAACCAGAATGACAACAGGCAACCAATGATAACAAATAAAATAACCAGTTTCTTTTTCGTGAACAACATTAACACATTCTTTCCAAAGATTTTTTAACCGTTACATAGGCCATTGCCGCGGCATAAAATAAAGAAAACAGCGGTGACATCATCATCAAAAACCAATCTATTTGTGATAAACTTGCGCCGTTCAATAATCCGCTTCCGGTTGACATGCCGTACTTCCCGACTAAAATAATACACGGGATTGCCGCCAGCAAACCGATAACTCCGGCAAAAAAGCCTATTTTTCCGTAACTGCGCGCATATTGCTTGGCAATATATTGATCGCGTGCACCGATGATATGCAAAATTTCAATGGAACTCATATTAATGTTAAGGCTTGTGCGCGCCGAGTAATAAATAGAAAACGCACCGATGGCAATAACCATCACCAAAACGGACAATGCCAAAGTTTTTAACGATGATGCAAACTTGATAAGTTTACTGAGCCATAAACGATGATTATCAATAGAAGCATTCGGTGTAACTTTACGAAGCCCGAGAGTAATTTCGTCATAATTAATTTCGGCATCCGGATAAAGCTGAATATCCAATAAATGCGGAATCGGCAACGCTGAAATATCCACCTTTGATCCCAGCCATGGGCGCATCAGTCGCTCTATTGTTTGACCATCAAGAGCATTTACACTTTTAACTCCGCTGATATTTTCCATATATTGCAAAACTTTATTAAGCTGTTCTTCCGTTTTTTGGGTATCAATGTGTTTATTTTCATCTTCAACCGGTATAATTTGTACGGTAATAGATCCCAGAATATCTTTTTCCCAATTAGAAGCCATAGAGCTGATGGCCATTACAATAGCAAAGATTATGACAAACAGATACATATAAATGGAAGTCAACACATACATAAAGACGGATGTGTCTTCATCTTCTGTCGGAATTTCGTTTTTGCGAGAAAGCTCTCTTATCATTCATTTTCTCCGTTAAATGTGTTGCAATGCCGGATACAGTTTTGCCGTACCGCCGGACAAATCAATTCGTTGATAGTTGTATTTTGAAGTTAGTTGCTCATTATGGGTGGCAATAATTATTGTGGTTCCCACTCTGTTCAGTTCTACAAATAATCGCATTAATTTCTCGGCTATTTCCGAATCAATGCTTCCGGTCGGCTCGTCGGCAAATAAAATATCCGGCCTGTTAATAACGGCTCTGGCAATGGCAACGCGTTGTTTTTCACCGCCGGAAAGTGTGTTGCATACCCGATATATACTTTTATGCAGCTCAATCCATTTAAGCAGTTCCGTTACTCTTTTATGTATTTCTTTTTCATTCATCCCGCGCACACGTAACGGCAAAGCAATATTATCATAGACTGTCATATGCTCCAGCAAACGGAAATCTTGGAACACTACCCCAATTTTCTGCCGCATTTGTGCCAAACTCTCGCGATTTGAAAAATTTATATTTTTCCCGAAAACATTTAAAACCCCTTTACTCGGCTTCTTCATTAAATAAAGCATGCTGAGCAGAGTTGTTTTGCCGGCGCCGCTTTTTCCGGTTACAAACGTAAAAGAGCCGGCAGCCAATGATATATGAATATTTTCCAAAACATCATTACCGTCATATCCGACGGAAACGTTCTGCAAATCAATAACAGGATGCGCAATATTTGCCGATCTATTTGTCATAAGCCCTCCTTTGGCCATTGTTGAGTACATATATAACAAATATCTTTTTAATAAAATATTTTTTTTCGTTGCATCTGCATAATTTTAGAATATAGTGTAAAAAAAAGAGGTTAATATGTTAATAAGTTGTCCGAAATGTAATTCTGTATATAATTTACTCAATAATCACATACCTTTTAGCGGTAAAAAATTCAGATGTTCTCAATGCGGTCATGTATGGACGGTTTATCCGAAAGATGTGAAGGATATTGAACCGGAAAATATGGTTAAATCGCAAATTATTCGACCGGCAGCCGTTTTTGATGAAAATTCGGAAGATATCAATGCCATGTTTGACCGGCTGTCGCAAGACACAAAAGGATTATTCAGTAATTATCAAGCAGACAGCGGCGGATTTTGGGGGCGTTTGCGGCGTAAATTACAGGTTTTTTTCTCTCCGACCATGACGGTTTGCAGCATTTTGCTGATTATTTTTATTTTCACAATTTACATAGGATACCGCAATCGCTATGAAATAGTCGGTATTATGCCGAAATTGGAAGACTTTTATAATAAAATTGATTTGGAAAGTATTTATGCCGGTCGGGATGTAAAGTTTGAAAATGTAAAAATTCGTGATTTGGATAAAAATGGTAAGCACTATGTGGAAATCAGCGGAATTATCAGAAATACCGGTAAATTAAGTTCGCAAATATTACCGATTAAAGCGGTTATGATCAATTCCAATGGTGATAAAGAAGGTGAAAAAACGCAAGTTCTGACTTTAAAACGCCTCGGTCCGGATTTTTCCGCAATGTTTCGTATTTTATTCAACAACAAAACAACTCTCGGTAAAAAACTCAGTTTGACCTTTGATAACGAATATTACGAAAAGTTAAAAATAGAAAAAGCCATTGAGGAAGAAAAGAAGGAAAAAGAAGAAAAAATACGAAAGCCGGGATTCTCTTTCGGTATGAATAAAGGTTTAGACAGCTTCTGATATTTAAGGAGATAAAAATGTTAAGAGATGAATTGCAAAACAGCTTAAAAGAAGCTATGAAAAACAGAGATATGCAAACGGTAAGCGCCGTTCGTTTGATTATTGCCGGCCAAAAAGAAAAAGATGTGGAAGCACGCGGCAAGGGACAAGAAAAAGCAACGGATGCCGATTTGTTATCCATGATGCAATCAATGATTAAACAACGTAATGAATCAATTAAAATTTATACACAAAGCAACAGGCCGGATTTGGCGGCAAAAGAACAATCGGAAATTGATGTAATTCAACGTTTTCTGCCAAAACAGATGAGTGCGCAGGAAGTTGAAACGCTTATTAAATCACTGATTGAACAAACCGGTGCCTCCGGCATGAAAGATATGGGAAAAATTATGGGCGTTTTGAAAGCGCAATATGCCGGACAATTGGATTTCGGTGCAGCGTCTGGTGTAATTAAAAAGTTATTATCCTGAATTTGATAAATGACGGACGATTTTAAAAAATTTTTAGATGAACTAACAAGCCGAATAAGTATATCAGAAATTGTCGGCGAAAAGGTTAAATTGACTAAACGCGGTCGCGAATACACCGGTTTGTGCCCTTTTCATAATGAAAAAACGCCGTCTTTTACAATTAATGATTCCAAAGGATTTTATCATTGTTTCGGTTGCGGAGCGCATGGTGATGTTGTTAAGTTTTTGATGGACTCCGAGGGCTTGCCTTTTATTGAAGCCGTCAAAAAACTGGCATCACGCGTGGGCATGGAATTACCGCCGCTGTCTCCGGAAAATCAGGAAGCCGGCCTAAAAAGAAAATCGTTGTACGAAATTATGAATATGGCGGCTTTGTTTTTTGAAAAAAATCTGCGAATGCCTGCCGGCTCTGCAGGTCTTAATTATTTGAAAAACAAACGCGGTTTATCCGAAGATACGATTACTAAATTTCGTTTGGGTTATGCACCTTCAAACAATGCCCTAAAGGCTTGGCTTTCCTCTAAAGGCATTTCCGATGAAGATATGGTTGAGTTGGGATTGATAGCCGTGCCGGAAGATAAAACAAAATCATCGCATGATTTTTTCAGAAACCGTGTAATGATACCGATTACAGATAAGCAAGGAAATGTTATTGCTTTCGGCGGGCGCATTATGGATGACGGACAACCGAAGTATCTTAATTCGCCGGAAACCCCGATTTTCAATAAGCGTCGTATATTATACAATATGTATCATGCCCGTGATGCGGCATATCAGCAAAAACGCCTGATTATCTGCGAAGGTTACATGGATGTTATCGCATTAGACAGTTTTAACTTTCAATATGCCGTTGCACCTTTGGGCACGGCTTTAACCGAAGAACAGATTATAGAGGCATGGAAGGTCTGTAATAACCCGACATTATGTTTTGACGGTGATAATGCCGGTATTCGTGCGGCCATTCGTTCCATTGACAGGGTTTTGCCAATCTTGCGTGCCGGCTATTCCGTAAATTATATCTTTCTGAAAGAAAAAAAGGATCCGGACGAGTTACTGCACACATTGGGACCGCAGGTTTTTGAGCAATATTTGCAGCGCGCCAAGCCGCTTGTGGATATTCTGTGGCACAAGTGTAAAATGAACAAAGATACGCAAACTCCAGAACAAAAAGCCTTGATTGAAAAAGAAACCTTTGAGGAAGTCAGTAAAATCAAAGATGATAAGATTCGTGCCTATTATATGCAAGAAATGAAGCAACGTATTTATTATACTTTCGGTAAAGGCTCGGTATATAAACAAAACAAAGAAGACAATAAAACTGATAAGAAGCGCCGGTCATTCGATAAAAATATAATCGGTAAATCAGGAAATTTAGTAAAAAAACCGCCGCTGACGGATTTGGAATTACGCAAAATTGTGGCCGGAATGTTATTATATCCGGAATTAATTAATCGTTACGAAGAAAAGTTGACATCTTTTGAAATAGAAAACGGTGCAACCACGAAAATATTATCCGAGATATTGGAACTTAACCAGAACGGAGAAGCAACCGACAGCGATATTTTGCAAGAGAAAATCAAATTAAATTATGCCGCGGCAGTGGAAAACTTGTGGGAATTAACAATGTATAAAATGCAACGCACTTCACTTGCGGATGTGCGTAATGAATTGGATGATTGTTTAATAGAAATTCAGTTAAAACAAATAAATAATGATATAAAAGAATGTATTACTTTAATGAAAAACAACGATATAAATTCCGATGATGTCTATGCAAGATATCAACAATTGCTTAAAGAACGAAATAATTTGTTACAAAAACATGAAAATATTTAAAATGTAACACATCACTTATTGACAAACTCATAAAATTTAATTACATATATGTGGGCTTACAAAGATTCTCTTTGTACGATTAAACGAAGGAACGTTATGGCAGATAAAAATAATCAGGATTTATATAGCGGCAACAGCGCTGATGATGCTATTGCCGATTCTTCGGCTATGGCCGTCAGACACCTCATTGCAAAAGGCAAAAAACTTGGCTACATCACGATGGAAGAACTCAATAAGGTTCTGCCGACAGAAAAACTTTCTTCTGAAAAAATAGAAGATATCATGTCTTCTATCTCGGATATGGGGATTAATATCACATCCGAATCCGAGTTGGATCGCGAAGACGGTGAAACTGAAGATTACAGCTATGAAAATGATACAGAAGATGAAGAAAACGTCGGAAATATAGATAGTAAAGATGTCGGGCATTCCGATGATCCTGTTCGTATGTACTTAAAGGAAATGGGACTTGTTGAACTTTTATCTCGTGAGGGCGAAATTGCCATTTCAAAACGTATAGAAGCCGGTAAAACCGTTATGATAAGCGGTTTGTGCGAAAGCCCGATGACCATTAAGGCTATTGCCGAATGGAAAGAACAATTGGAAAACGGCACACTGCAACTTCGCGATATTGTTGATTTGGAAATGATGTACGGCGATGACAGTGAAGCCATGGTTTATGATGATAATGAAACGCCAAACGTTGATGAGTTGGAAAAAGTTACAAACGAACTCACCGAAAAGAATTTAGATGAAATAGATGACGATTTGGAAACGGATATTGATTTAAGCAGTAACGTTGAAGATGAAATGGAAGAATCCGACGATGACGGATTGGAAACAATGGACGAAGACAGCGAAACCAGCGGCGAAGGTGAAGATGAAGATTCCGATGGTATGGCACCGGGAACAACATCCATTTCGGCTATGGAAAATATGCTGTTACAACCGGTTTTGGATACACTTGCAAAAATTGCCGGCTATTATGATAATTTAAAAAAGGTACAGAGCCAACGTATGGCGTCTATTCTGTCCGGACGCAAAATTATTCCTTCTACCGAGAAAAAATATTTAAAGCTTAAAAAAGAATTGATTGAATTAATGAGTTCAATTCACTTAAACAGTTCTAAAGTTGAACAGTTGGTTGAACAACTGAATGATATGAATAATCGTTTAATGATGCAAGAAGGAAAATTATTGCGCTATGCCCTATCCTGCAAAATCAAGCGTGAAGACTTTTTGGAGGCCTATCAAAAGTCGGAACTTGATCCGAATTGGTTGGAAAAAATATCTCAGAAAAAAGATAAAAATTGGACGGCTTTTACAACGAAATATAAGAATGAAATTTGCGAAATTCGTCAGAATGTTGCTCAAATGGCGCAAGAATGCGATTTGCCGATAAGTGAATATCGCCGGATGGTTGAGACAATTAAAAAAGGCGAACGTGAGGCCGAACGTGCCAAAAAAGAAATGATTGAGGCAAACTTGCGCTTGGTTATTTCCATTGCCAAGAAATATACCAACCGCGGCATGCAATTTTTAGACTTAATTCAAGAAGGTAATATCGGTTTAATGAAAGCCGTTGATAAGTTTGAATATCGCCGCGGCTACAAGTTTTCAACCTATGCAACATGGTGGATCAGACAAGCCATAACGCGTTCCATTGCCGACCAGGCGCGCACCATTCGCATTCCTGTTCATATGATTGAAACAATCAACAAACTGGTGCGCACTTCAAGACAAATGTTGTCGGAAATGGGCAGAGAGCCGGTGCCTGAAGAACTGGCAAAACGCCTGTCTATGCCGCTCGATAAAATTCGTAAGGTTATGAAAATAGCTAAAGAGCCGGTAAGTTTGGAAGCACCGGTCGGTGATGAGGAAGATTCTTCTTTGGGTGATTTTATTGCTGACGAGAGTGCATTACAGCCTTTAGATATGGCTATTCATACCAATCTGAAAGAAACCTGCACGAAGATATTGTCATCGTTGACACCGCGTGAAGAACGTGTTTTACGTATGCGCTTCGGCATTGGTATGAATACCGATCACACTCTGGAAGAAGTCGGTAAGCAATTTAACGTTACACGTGAGCGTATTCGCCAAATTGAAGCAAAAGCGTTGCGCAAACTGAAACATCCAAGCCGCTCTAAAAAGCTGCGTTCCTTCTTAGATCATTCATAAAAACAAAAATCCCCACTTTCAAATAGGCGGGGATTATGCTATAACATTATCATTCTTCCTTTATGAACATTAGTGAAGAAATCTCATTTAAAAGTATTGTTGCCGGTTAAGGAAGATTACCGCGCCGCCTTCGGCTTCTCGCAATGACAAAGGAAAAAGTAGCATCCCTCCTCGCAATAATAGGGAAGAACGGAACGTCATTGCGAGCGACAGCGAAGCAATCTCATGCGTTTTTGCACCGGTGCCGGTTGAGGGAAATTGCCGCGTCGGGCTTTTTACCCTTCCCTCAATGACTGCAGTAAAAATAACTCACAACAATAATTTCATAAACCGATAAAAAAATTCCCTCACCGTTCGGTAAGGGAATTTTTTCTGTTTCAAACCGAGATATTATTTATATTCGGCCAAATGCTCTAACAAAGCACGTTTTACATTAACGTTTTCTTGTGCTTTGTTTACCAGCATATCATAACGTTCCGGATTAGCCTTATTAACAACCTGGAAGCGGGTTTCACTGGCCATAAAGTCAGCCAAAGGCTTGCTTGGTGCTTTAGAATCAAGCGTCAACGGAGCCTTGCCCTCTTTCATATTTTCCGGATTGTAACGATATAACTGCCAACTGCCGGTTTCAACCGCGTTCTTCTGGTGCGACAAGCCGTCGGCCATATTCAAACCTTGGTTGATACACGGACAATATGCGATAATGATGGACGGGCCATTGTAAGCCTCAGCTTCATTCATCGCTTTAATAACCTGCATATCGTTGGCACCCATGGCAACCTGAGCCACATAAACATTACCGTAAGACATGGCAATCATTGCCAAATCTTTTTTCGGTAATTCTTTACCGGCTGTGGCGAATTTTGCAGAAGCACCCATAGGTGTAGCCTTAGATTGTTGACCGCCGGTGTTGGAGTAAACGCCGGTATCTACAACCAAGATATTAACGTTGCGGCCGGAAGCAATTGCATGATCCAAACCGCCGAAGCCGATATCATAAGCCCAACCGTCACCACCGATAATCCAAACTGATTTCTTAATCAGGTAATCGGCAACTTCGTTCAAATGTTTAGCTTCTTCTGTGTTAATATTTGCCAACTTTTCACGCAAAGCGGCAACATTATCGCGCTGAGCATCAATTTCAATATCATTGGTCTGCAGATTTGCTAAAATCTTATCTGCAACATCCCCTAATTGAGATTTCATACCTTCCAGCAAAGTTTTAGCCGTTTTCATGCCATGATCAATAGAAATACGCATTCCCAAACCGAATTCGGCAGTATCTTCAAACAAAGAGT
>JAFVBT010000081.1 GCA_017479785.1 Alphaproteobacteria bacterium | reverse complement strand
TTTTCAAACGTTCTTTACCCGTACAAATCGGCAACTCCCAAATACTGCGCATTTGAGTTTCGTCATTTAAAGCTTTAATTGCTTCATAATTAAACGTATATTTTGCCTTAGGATTTTTAACCGCCCAAATCATTGTTTCATGAGCATTGGTAAAACGTGTTCCTTTAAAATTGGGCATCGGGTTCGTTTTGCTCCATACAATGTCATTTAAAATCCAAAAACCGAGATTTTGTAATATATACCCGACCCGAAAAATATTGTGATACGAGCCGATAACCCACAGACTTCCGTTATCTTTCAAAACACGCTTGGCCGCACTCAACCACTGTTTGGTATATTCATCATAAGCTGCCAAACTTTCAAAACTGTCCCACTCTTCATCAACCCCGTTTACTACCGTATTATCCGGACGCAATAATGTATCGCCGAGCTGCATATTATACGGCGGATCGGCAAAAATAACATCCACGGAATTTTCTTCCAGTGCATTCATTGTTTCAATGCAATCAGCATTTATTATTGTATCTTTTACATCTTTAATTTTCATTTTTCACCTATTTTTCAATTATTACAAAGATAAAGTTATAATTTTCTTAATAATTGAATAAAAATTCTGCCTACATTTATAATTGAAACACCTTAGGCCGGATTTTCTTGAAACATCTGCCTTAGCTCTTTTTCATACTCCTTAACGGCATTGATTTCCTCTTCAGTAAAATTACTTTTGGTTAATTGTTTATGTTGCCGTCTGAGCAGCAAGTCATCTCCCAATCTGTCTCTGCGATATTTCAGCTGATTAACCACCGCACTGGCGCTGCGTTCTACCTCCAAATATCGTAATATGGATACAACTCTCTGCTGAACATAAAAAAAGCGATTAGCATCCCACAAATGATAAATAAACCATTTTTTCATCTGCCAAGACAGTGTCATATACACGGGTTCGGCAGAAAAAGACACCCCGACATCTTTTGAAAAATCGGCCTGCCGAAACTTCGGCCACAACCGCAATAAATCCGCAACTTCCTGTGCGGAAACTTCCTTTTTATATAAAGGGCGTTTTTTAGTGATTACTTTTTCAAAACGCAAGCCGGAAGTTTCCACAACATTATATTTTAACACACAGGCAATTGCGACCAAGCCGAGCACCAAAAACATAATCTTTTTTAAATGCTCTCTTACCATTGTAATTTTTCCGTATAATAATCAACACTCAACCCGTAACTTCCGGATAAATCATCTATTTGACGTTCAACATCACCGTTTAGCTGATGTACACCACCCGTTAACAAAAGATTTTGAGCACCATACGCATTTCCCATACGCATATCGGTTGTCATGCAATCACCGATAACCAAACAACGTTTTTTATCAAAATTCGGCGTATTTTCGGTCAAATAAGCGGCAATACGCACATCCGGTTTTCCGAAAGGAATAATTTCACCGCCCATCATAGCATAACGTTCTGCGCATGCCCCGACACTCGGAAGCACGCCGTTTTCTGTCATTACCGATGTATTATTACCAACGCACAACATCGGCAACCGCAAATGAAGAGCCTGTTCCAAAACAGCCGACATACTGTTTTCATCAACCCCTTCACCGGAAGTTTCGGCCATAATAAAATCAGCCATTACAACACTATCGGCCTGTCTGAAATTCAAGCCGCGCGCAACGGCTGACGGACCGCCCGCCAAATTATAATACGTATGTCCGATTTGCGGATGTGATTTCAAATAATAATGTGCAATTTCACCGGCTGTAATCATGGCGCAAAAAATATTCATCGGCACATCTTTTTTCTTCAAAGCATAATACATATCCTGTACACGCATACCGGAATTTGATGCCAAAGCCACCTTTTTACCGCTTTGATACATTTTGATTAAAGCATCAATTGCCTCACCGTCTGCACGATTACCGCGCATAAAAACACCGTTGACACCGCTGATTACAATATCAAAAGTGTCTTTAATTCTGGAAATGTAGTTTATTTTTCGTGCCATTATACAATTACCCAAGTTACACTCTTAAAGAAAGTATAACAGGCAATTGGTAAATAATTAGATAATATTTTTACTGCAATAAAAAGTTATTTATTCGTTCCGTGATATTTTCATTAAAATAAAACGGGTCATCCGTCATATCCTGAGGATTATCAATTTTATAATAACCGCGGCTTAAACCGTCATTAATACGCACAACAACAATTGATAACGGCTGTGACAATTCATATGCAATACGCATATTAAATTCGTCATCAGTTGCATAATCAATTTCAAAAATATTCATTCTGTTACTGAAATTCTGCGAATATAAATTATAAATCATATTGATGGCTTGCGGGCACGTCGGACAATATTCATCACCGTTATAAAACACAAACATAATCGGTGTATTCCAATTTTCCGGACTTTCCTCCACATATTGCCTGATAAAACCGGTTGTTCCGGATAAATCCACATATTGTGCGTGTGCAAAATCAGTCGTAAAACACCATAAAAAACCGAGATATATAATTTTTTTAAGCATCTGTTTCTCCCAAATCAGAGAGGAGAACAGGCGCCTTTCAACCATTTTCTTTCATCACTGTTCAGATAAGGAGTTAAAGTGTCGTACACATCTTGATGATAGGAATTAAGCCAATCCCGTTCCCCTTCAGTTAACAGATATTTATTAATAAGATGCTTATCAATAGGTACTTTGGTCAGATATTTAAACTCCAGAAATTCCGGATTTTGTTCAACATTTGCCGTATATTGCAAATTTTCAATCCGGATACCGTATTTACCTTCTTTATATACACCCGGCTCGTCGGAAAGCACCATACCTGCCTGCAAACCATATTCCGAACCGGCAGCGGAAACACTAATCGGTCCCTCATGCACATTACCGAAACAAGATACGCCATGCCCTGTACCATGTTTATAGTCCAAACATTGATGCCACATTTGTACGCGAGCAACAGCATCAAGTTTCATACCGGCCGTACCGACCGGAAAACGTGCTCGAGCCAAAGCAATATGAGCCTTCAACACAGTTGTAAAGTCATCAATCATTTCCTGTGACGGTTCGCCGATGACAATTGTTCTGGTTACATCGGTGGTACCGTCAAGATATTGCCCGCCGCTGTCCAACAAAAACAAGCTGTTTTCAATAAGAGGCTTATTTGTATTTTCTGTCGGCTGATAATGCACAACGGCACCGTTTTCGGCTGATGCCGCAATTGTTGCGAAGCTGTCGGAATAAAACAGCGGTTGTGCGGCACGAAATTCATGCAACTTGGCAACAACATCTAATTCCGACAATCCTTGCCGGTTATTTTCAAGCCAAGATAATAATTTAACCAGTGCCACCCCGTCACGCTTGTGACAAGCAATCATACCCTGCAGTTCCGTTTCGTTTTTAACCGCTTTAAGTTCCAAACACATGTCCGTACTTTTATGCATTTTAATCGTTTCGTTTGCCAAAGATAAAATTTTTTCCGGCATTGTATGAGAATCATAAAAAATAGTGACGTCTTGTTGTTCTTGCATAAATCGCCCGAATTCCTGCCACGTTTTTACCGGTAAATCCGTTTGCAAATTATCGGCCACTAAGGTAATATCACCTTCTTTTGAAACCAGAGCATAAGCGCGCACAATCGGAGAATACGGCAAATCATCGGCATATATATTCAAAAGCCATGACACACTGTCCGCTGACGTAAATAAATAATAATCGCCCTGTTTTTCTTTCAGCATATCCGTTACTTTTTTCAGCTTATCAGCACGTTTCTCTCCGGCATACCGAACATCGCGCTCTTTTACACAAACTTCTCGGGTACTATCCGCAGTTATCCAATCACCAACATTATAAAAGTTCATGTCACGATATTTGCGTTTTAAGAATTCCATTTCGGCGACGGAATGACACCACGCATCATAACCGATATTTGTCAGTCTCTGTTCATTGAGTAAATCGCAAACAATTTTAAACCGTGGCATTTGATCAATCACCGTAACCTGCTTGGCATCTGTTTGTTGCCGTGCCTGCAATTCATAACGTCCGTCCACCAACAGATAAGCCTTATCTTTGACAACAACCAAAATTCCCGCAGAACCGGTAAATCCGCACATTTTTTGTATTTTATGCTCTTGCGGCAGAATATCCTGTCCGATAAATCTGTTTCCGTGACTGACCACATAAGCATCAAGACCATGGTTTATCATTTTTTCTCTGATAGTTTCCATCATCATATCCTACCCCTTTCGCAACAAAGCGGCGCGCCAGTTATCGGCCTTATACAATTTTATCAATCGTAAACCGCACTTTTCATGTTCACCGACAACCCAATCGGTTTGTTCATCTATAAAGCCGGAAATTACGGCATAGCCGTCCGATTTTATGTATTCAGCCATATCACCGGCCATTGCAATCAGTGGCCGTGCCAAAATATTGGCTAAAATAACATCGTATGGTGCGTTATTTTTAACAATTGCCGACTGATATCCATCGCTGTATGCCGCCGCAATTTGCTTTTCAACATTATTATCAATGGCATTTTGCTTTGTCACCGTCACCGATTCTTCATCAATATCCACAGCGACAATTTTTGCGTCCGGCCACAATTTTGCTGCTGCCAACGACAAAATCCCCGAGCCGGTGCCCACATCTAAAACATGCGACACACCGTCTATCAATTTATGAATATCGCTTAAGCCCTGCAAACAACATTTTGTGGTTTGATGTTCGGAACCGAAAGCCGTTGCCGCATAAACTTTGATGCCGATTTTATCTTTCACGTCAATATTTTTTTCGTGAACCCCATAAACCAAAAATTCGGCAATTTCTACCGGCGCAAACTCTATCACATTATCTGCCAACCAATCGTCACTTTTAAGCAACGAAATTTCATATTCCGGCAACACAATACCGGCCTTTTGCGCAGCTTCAAGCATCGCATCTTCTTTTGCATTTTGCCGCATATACCCGACAAGCTGTTCCTGCCCGTCATCGGTATAATCAACGGCAACCACTTCAAAAAATTCATCGGCAAATTCTTGCAAACTCGGTTCTGTTTCGGCACAAGGTGCAAACTTAACCGCCAAACAACTTCCGGCATTGGCACTCATTCATTTTTCCTTTCATTAAAATCTGTCACTATTTAAGCGCTTAAAAATTAATATAGCGTTTATAGCGGATTTTTTTATTTTGTTATAACTTTTTTTACCAACTGCATTTTATACTCGGCACAGTATATATACTTTTACAAAGAGTGTCACATGAAAAAAAATATGATTTTCTTATTATCTTTTGCTCTTGTTTGTATTGCGAACGAGAGTAAAAGTCAGTGGGCTGAATATCCGACGGAATATGAGGCTGCACCTTATTACGGCAATACTTATGAACCAACCGGTTGGGACAGGTTTAAAGCAAAAGCGCACACACTTGTGGAACGCGACCACCAAAATTATTGGCTCAATAACATCAGTTTTTACAAATCATATCCGATTAATTTTTATAACGGCAATGGTGTCAGATATGACAACGGCAGCAGTCAAAGACAGGAAGTTGCAACGCGCGAATACAAGCACAATGTTGTGGTTTCTGCCAATTTAGGGCAGCGTATGTTGGATTCGGAAACATTTGTGGTAACATCCAAAGACCATGGTCAGCTATACAGTCCGGAAACAGATGTTATCTTTTACAACACAAGCGGTGAACTCCATGTAAGCGCACAAGATAAGCTTGCACCTATCGGTGAGGTTAAAATTGAAGGTCTTTACTATTTACTGTTTGACCCGCAAGAAGACGGCCGCATTGTTATGATTGATGAAACCGGTCGTTTTGTACATATGATTTGCCGAATTTATAAAAAAGATTTGGTTATCTCCGAACAAATTACCAATGTCAAACCAAAGATGGCTCGCGCTGAACCGACATCCGGCATTGAGACTGTATCAGGCACACCGAAATTCAATTTTGAATTAAAGTATGACGGCTTAAATGATCAGAAAATGTCTTTCTTGTATATATCGGATGAAAACGGCGGAACAGCACAGCGTTTTACATATCCGGAAACGCAGAAAGTAATAAATATTTACGGCAATAAAATTCAAATCATCCGCCCTTATAAGGATAAGATAGAATATATGATTTTGGACTAATACCGATTTAAAACAAAAAAAATCCGCTCACAAAGAGCGGATTTTTTATGCAAAGCTTAAATCAAATTACTTCAATTCTACTTTAGCACCGGCTTCTTCCAACTTAGCCTTCAAAGCTTCGGCTTCGTCTTTAGCAACGCCTTCTTTAATTGTCTTCGGTGCGCCTTCTACCAAATCTTTAGCTTCTTTCAAGCCCAAGCCGGTAATTGCACGAACTTCTTTAATAACGTTAATTTTGTTAGCACCGGCTTCGGCCAATACTACATCAAATTCCGTCTTTTCTTCAGCAGCGGCGGCAGCACCTGCGCCTGCGCCGGCAACAGCAACGGCAGCAGCAGCGGAAACGCCCCACTTTTCTTCTAACATTTTTGCTAAATCAGCTGCTTCCATAACGGTCAAAGCTGATAATTCATCTACTAACTTGGCTAAATCTGCCATTTTTTTTCTCCAAATAAAATTTAATTCAAATTAATATTAAAAACCGTTTGTTTTCATTACTCATATTTTGTTTTTAGGCAGTTTATTGCGAAGTTATTTTTAAGCGCGGTGTACAAAGCGGTACATAAGCGAAAAAATAACGAGCAAGAACTCTATAAAAACAAAATAATTTAAGCAGCTTCTTTTTCACTGTATGCTTTGCATACACGTGCAACTTTGGAAGCAGGAGCCTGCAACAGACCGATAATCTTCGCACGCAACTCATCCATAGACGGAATAGAAGCTAACTGTTTAATTTCAGCAATGCTTAAAACCTTATCAGTCAAGGCGCCGCCGACAATAACCAGCTTTTCGTTTTCTTTTGCGTACTCAACACAAGCTTTGCAAGCAGAAATCGGATCATCGGCAAAAGCCATAATAATCGGGCCTTTGAACATATCCGCCAAACTTTCAAAGTTTGTGCCTTTAACGGCAAGACGAGCAATACGGTTTTTAGTAACTCTGATAGAAGCACCGGCTTCACGAATTTGATTTCTCAAAGCATCGGCTTCTGCCACCGTTAAGCCTTTGTATTCGGCCAAAACGACAGAGCCTGCCTTAGAAAACACATCGTTTAATAAGCTCAGTAATTCTGTTTTTTCTTCGCGGTTCACTTATTGTCTCCATACGAATTTTCTTGCATAACGCAAGAAGTGTTACCAAAACCCACACAGCGCTTGCGCACCACGTGGAACCCACATCTGTCCGAGGAGAAAAGATTAAAAAAATCCAGTTCACTCCGTCTGCGCAGGAAATTAAGGCAAGGTCATCCACATCAATAA
>JAFVBT010000080.1 GCA_017479785.1 Alphaproteobacteria bacterium | reverse complement strand
TCCCCAAAAGAAAGTTCTTAAAAACATTAATTTAACCATAAATTCCGGACAAACAATTGCTTTAGTCGGTAACTCCGGCGGCGGAAAAACAACCATATCAACTCTCCTGCCGCGTTTTTATGATGTAACGGAAGGCTCAATTGAAATTGATGGTGTTAACATTAAAAATTATGATCTTAACAACCTGCGCGACAATATTGCCATAGTCTTTCAAGACAACTTTTTGTTTGGCGGCACAATAAGGGAAAATATTTTATTCGGTCGCACGGATATTTCGGAAGAAGAGTTGGAAAAATCCATTAACAATGCTTGTCTGACGGAATTTATTGCTTCATTATCGTCCGGTTTAGACACGCAAATCGGTGAGCGCGGCGTTATGCTGTCAGGCGGGCAGAAACAACGTATTGCAATTGCGCGCGCTTTTATTAAAAATGCGCCGATTTTAATTTTAGATGAGGCTACCTCCGCACTGGATAATAAATCAGAAGCAGTTGTTCAGCAAGCAATTAATAATCTGATGAAAGACCGAACCGTCCTTATTATTGCGCACAGACTGTCAACAGTTCGCAATGCCGATTGCATTGTGGTTTTAAACAACGGTGAGATTGTTGAACAGGGAACACATGAGGAACTTCTCGCCAAAGAAGGGGAATATGCGGCTTTATATAAAACGCAGTTTGTTTAATATTTTATTTTTTTTCTATAATAATAATAGTGCCAAATCAGAATCAGTAAAATCGCGCTGGCTCCGCATAAAATACCAAATCTTAAAGGCAAGTGCAAAACGGCTATCGGAAAATATGCCACGCACGTACTGATGAAAAAATATATGGCGTACAGCAACCATCTGATTGATTGCTTTTTCAGGCGGCGTAAATATAAACAAATCATCATCAATCCGACCGCTAAAACCATACTGATTAATTCAAAGCCGTACATATTGAACGGCACAATCAAAAATCCCATAGCAATAATAAATAAAATCAATCCGTATGTTGTGGCACTCAATTTAGGAAAAATCCGTGCGTCACGACAAAGTTTAATACCTAAACGCAACAAGCTTCCCGCCGATAATATACAGACTGCGGACATTGTGATAAACAAGGCATAATAACTTAATTTGCCGGTATGCGAAACCAACTTTTCATACAAAATAACGTCCGGTGCGAAAATTTGATTTATTGCAACGGACAATATTCTCAAATACGGATTCCATGCCATAAAACACAGTATCAGCAAGATAACAATACCGGTCTGAAACAGAGCTGTTCCCATAAATACACCGCGCCCCATACGTTCGTTCTTCAAATTCTCGGACATCAATGTACATTTCAGCGCTTGAACACCGCTTAAAACGCCGACATTGATTGTAAAAAACATCACCGGATAGACATTTTTAATGCTCGGATAATCAAACCTGTAACCGATAGTATCAAATTCTTTCAACATATCAAAAGATGCGCAAACAATAATCAACGTTGTCAGTATAATCATAGCCCCAATCACCGAGCAACAGCGCATAAAATCTTTCGGGCGCATAAAAACCAAACCGATAACGACAAATAAAAGTAAATACCATAAAGGAGACGGCGCAAAGGCATAAGATAAAATATTTAATAAAAATACATAGTTTACACCGAGTTCTATCATCAATAACAAGCAAACAATCACAGTCACTGTGATAAACGTCTTGTACCCCCACATTTTCTCCAAAACGGAAAGAATGGATTTATTATTGGCAACAGCATACATTCCGCAATAATAATTAAGAAAGCAGCCTAAAAGTGCGCTACCCAGAATACACCAAATCATTGCCAGCGGCCCGTACATTACGCCGAAAACAACGCCGAAAAACCCCTCTACCCCGAAGGTTAAACCTATTTGTGCCAACTGCGCATGACGATACCCGAGAACACCCTTGGTGGGCTGGCGCACACCCTCTGCCACACGATACATATTTATTCCGAACTGATCCTCCAGTTTCTGACTTCTCAATCGGTATGCCAAATATAAGCAAGCAAGACAAATCAGCGCCAATATCATTTTAATTCCCTTTTCTATTTTTGAATAACCAAGTTATCGTTATTCATAATAGCATGCCCGCCTAAAGGAATCGTTAATATCGGTGTTGTGTGTCCGTAATCAACATTTGCAAGCACCGGAATATCTTTTAATTCGGGTTTATTATTAATGATGAATTCCAATATCTCACGTGACATTTTAGAGCCTTTCTGAAAGCGTCCGATAACCAAGCCTTTCACGTTTTTGAAATCCGGCTGATGGCAAAGTGCCTGCAAATTACGATCAAAGACTTCAGGAGAACTCTCGGCGGTATCTTCTATCATTAAAATTGTATCTTTTTCAAATGCCGGTCGCATATCGGTTCCAAGCAAAAGATTAAACGTACATAAATTGCCGCCGACGATTTTTCCTTCCGCTTTGCCCTTATGCAAAATCCAAAATCCATCATTTTTTATAAATTCACGCTCATCCTGATTCAAAAACCACAAATCATCGCTCCATTCGGCAGACGGTTTAACTTCAACCGGCGCATCGGCAAACAGCATTTTTTGCAAATAGTCAAGTGTGTATTCACACCCCTTTTTCATACCGATTGAGCTGTAATGCGGGCCGTAATATGTTTCCAACCCGGTTTTGGCTTGAATAGCCGCCAAAACTGCGGTAATATCCGAAAAACCGCAGATAATTTTCGGATTAGCCTTGATTACCTCATAATCCAAGTGTGCTAAAATCTGATTGGAGTTAAATCCGCCGATAATCGTAAAAATGGCCTTTACCGATTTATCCTTAAATGCAGTCATAATATCTTCGGCACGCTGTTCAACGCTGCCGCAACCTTGAATATTCCAGTTTTCATCTGTCGTATTCGGAGCAAAAACAACCGACAATCCCATATCCCGAAAGCGTTTTTCGGCAATTTCGCGACAATCCTGCCCGATTAGTTTTAAACCGCGTGACGGCGCAATAATCATTATTTTATCGCCTTTTTTAAGCTTCTCCGGAATAATTTTCTGCATTTATTTTTCCTCCTGTTTTATAAACGGTTTGCAGCCGCAATATTTTTGATTATATAAATTGAGTTCTTTAATCAGTTGACCGCGCAATTCCTGCATACCGTTTTTACGTCCCTCAATATGAACATATGCCATTTTGGTTTCAATCGCAGCTTGTTCGGCGGCGGCATTAACCTGTGTCAAATTCTTCCATCGCGAAACACCGAGTACCGAACCGACGGCACTGTATCCTTTTTCTTTGGCATATTCCATCACGCGTTTTAAGCGCATATAGAAACAAACGGAGCAACGTGCGCCGCGCTCTGGTTCGTTTTCCAAGCCTTTTGTCAGCTCGCACCACCGCTCATTATCATACTCTAATTCAATAAAGTCAATGCCGTAATGACGACACACACGTTCATTTTCATCGCGACGTTTAATATATTCCGCATACGGACGAATATTCGGATTATAAAACACCACATCAAAATTTTCGCCCCTTTCCGCCATTGTCTTAATAACGGCACAAGAACACGGCGCACAACAGGAAAGCAGCAGAAGTTTGTTATTAACCGCCGTCAAATTACCGTCTTCGTAAATAAATTCATATACCGCCCCGTTTGGCACGCCTTGTATAAAATTACCGGCACACCAATTCAATAATCTGGCTATTGCGCTGTGTGAAACAAGTAAAATGTTGTCATTTTTCTCGGTAATGCATATTTCTTTTAACGCTTGCAACGCTCTGGTACGAATCTGGATTTTATTCTCACCTTTATCATAGTGCACCGTATCATATTTCGGCTCATGACTACACCATTTAGGATATACGGACCATGTTTTGACTTCAGACATTTTTACGCCCTCCGCCACTCCGAAATTGCCTTCTTTTAATCCGTCATGATATTTTACCGGTACATTTCTGCCGCGGGTAATAATCTGTGCCGTTTCGGCCGCTCGCAACAACGGACTGCTGTATACCGCACCAAAATCAATATTCTGCAATGCATCAGCCAATTTTTCTGCCTGTTGACGACCTTTTTCGTTTAGGCCGATGTTGCACCCCTGCCCTTGGCAGATACCCTCTTTATTCAAATCGGTTTCACCGTGACGCACAATGTACAGATGCTTTTTCATTTCAGATTGCCTTTGGAATATATTACCCCAGTTTGTCTTTCAGATATTTCCCGGTAAAACTTCGTTTATTTTTTGCCACTTCTTCCGGTGTGCCGGTAGCAATTATTTCGCCGCCGCCGTCGCCGCCTTCCGGTCCGACATCTACAATATAATCGGCAGTTTTTATCACATCCAGATTATGTTCAATAACAATAACCGTATTCCCTTCTTCCACCAGCATTTCCAAAACATTCAGTAAATGTTTTATATCTTCAAAATGCAAGCCGGTTGTCGGTTCATCTAAGATATAGAGCGTTTTACCGGTGGCTTTTTTGCTCAATTCTTTAGACAGCTTAATGTGTTGTGCCTCACCGCCCGATAATGTCGGTGCGGGTTGCCCGAGTTTAACATATCCCAATCCGACACGGCGCAACAAATCCAGACGTCTTTTAATCGGCGGTATGTTTTCAAAAAAGTTGTAAGCATCATCTATTGTCATATCCAAGACATCGGCAATGGATTTATCTTTGAATTTAACCTCCAATGTTTCGCGATTATAGCGCGTGCCGTGACAGGCATCACACGGAACATAAACATC
>JAFVBT010000012.1 GCA_017479785.1 Alphaproteobacteria bacterium | reverse complement strand
ACTTATAAAAAACTTTGTTTTACGCATTAACTCAATTTTAACATAATGTGATGTATCTTCAAACAAAGACTTGGCGATTGGGCGCACTGTGTGCCTATATAACCATTTGAAAAAACAGGATTTTAGGATGCCAAAATTTGGTTTAAAATGCTTCGTCGGGAGCTTCTTACTTTCTTTAGCGGCCGTGTTTGCGGCAACTAAGGCTTATTTGGTTATGTCTGCCGCTGATTATAAGCAAACAGATACAACAATCAATGAAGTTAAGCCGCGCAACATAGAATTGTTTGCTTCAAACGAGGAAAATGACGCTATTTACGAAAAGTTTAAGCAGCTGGAAAAGGCTGATGCAGAAAACAAAACCTCTGAACAAAATGAAGAAGAAGGGAAAGATGTTTCCGATAGTACTTCCGATAAAACCGAAATTTCGGAAGAAGGTTTGCTGATTGCCGATGACGATTCTTTTGATGACACTGTTGTTAACGCGGAAAGTGAAGAACCGGCAAGCGAAGTTGTTGTTGCCGAAAATGACGAGCCGAAAACCGAAACGTCTGCCGAAACAACAACAGAAAATGAAGAATTGCAAATTGCCGATGCTTCCGAAGCACCGGTGTTTACCATTCCGCTGATGCACAATTTTGCACCGGAAGATGTCCAAAACGTTGCCGTTTCCTCTGAAGCTTCGGATAGTCAGGTTGCTTTTGCGCCGGGCGGAGTGGCTTTAAATAATTTAGGCATAAAAAAGCAAGCAGCCGTAACTGACGAGGCTCAAAGCGTCGGGCATGCCGAATCGGAACAAAATTTTGATTTGGACGACCCGTGGGATGTTGCCGAAACAGCAAATAAGCATGTTGCAAAAAACTCTTTTTCCGCACGCAACAATGAAGAAACAAAAACAGAGCAACCTCAAGAAGATCAAAATACTAAAGAAAGTAAAACCGCATACAAAATGCAAAAAAATTTATTGATTCCGATTCCGGAAGAAATTGCCAATGACCGCAATTTAACACCGCAATTTTCCACTTCGGAAGAAAATAAAAGATTGGAAGAAGAACTTCGTGCCAACAAAACTTTGCCGAGCATAGACAATAGTAAGGACAATAACGCTGACGGCCAATCCGAAAATGATATTTTATCGGGCGAAGACATTCCGGATTTAGACGGACGCGCGGTAAGTGATGAAGACGAAACCGTTTCAAAAAGCTTATCCGACAGTATTGCCGAATGGTTTTCAAGTGCTAAGCCGAAAACATCGGCCGATGACATTAAATCAAAGGATAAACAAAGTAATGCTTCCGACGCACTCAGCAACAGCGATCAAAGCAATTCCATTTTCAGCAAGTTGCTCGGTGCCGGCAAAAAAAATGTAACGCCGACGGAACTGAAATTATCGTTTCAGCCGAATCGTGCGGAAATTTCCGGACAAACACTTGATTGGATAAAGGCTTTTGCCGATAATGCCGTCAAATATGAAAACGTTGTCGTGGAAATCCGTATTGCAAAATCGGCACCTTATGAATTGCAGCAAAAACGCTTGCGTTTGCTTTACCGAATTTTAGCAAACAACGGCGTTGAATATGGCAAAGTCAATATGCTCTTTACTGACAGAGAGCCTAACTCTTTTATTATTAGGAATGTACGCTACGCAACCGAGGAGGAAAAGGCCAAGAACGTTAAAACATATAACCCTTGGTATTAACTTTGGTGTTGCTATTTCAATTTCAACATGTATTATAGGAAAATACGATGAGAAACAAATTTGAAAATATTATGACGATGAGCAAACTGGTTATAGCCGGCTTGGTCGGTGTTGTTTTGACAACAACCGGTTGTGTCGGTCATCAAAGGAACTATGTTCAAGAAGAATGTGACGACGGTATCTGCACAAGCGAGCAGGAATACACGGCCGTCTGTGTGGAAAATGAAGCCGGTTTCAGCGAATGCGATGACGAGTCAAACATTAATTATACCCGCACCGCCGCGCAATTCCGCAAATATGGCGAACGTTCACCGCGTGATCATCGTATAACTCAAGCAGGTGCCGGCAATAATATCTCTGCCGCCGTGCCGCCTTCCATAGAAGATGAGGTTGTGGATTATGAAACCGAGCTCGGTTATAATCCGAATGCGTCTATGTCCGTTGAACAGGTTGCTTATACAAACGGCGAACAAACGTCGGAAACCTCCGAACAAGAAGATCAAAACAAAGATTGGTTGGCCGAAGAGGGTCAGAGTTTGAAACAACTTCTGACGCAATGGAGTGAAGAAGCCGGTTGGCGCTTAATTTGGAAAACCAATCGTAATTATACCTTAAATGCCGGTGCAATGTTCCGTGGCAATTTTGCCGATGTGGCTTCGGCTTTGGTCAGAGCCTTCGCTCGCGCGAGACCGGCACCGATAGCAACATTCTATAAAGGAAACCGTGTTCTGGTTATTGAAACAATGGAGGACGAAAATGCGTATGACTAATTTAATTAAACTGGCCGTTATTGGTATTTTGGGCATAACCGTTGCCTGCTCCGTAAATCCGGAAATGGATAAGGATATGGCTCAACGTGCCTCCGATGCGTTGGATTTGAAACAAAAAGGTGCCGTGCCCGGTGATCCGATTCCGGATGATGTTGTACGTGTTAAAAACGACATTTGGCTCTGTGATACCTCTAATATTGAGTTTGAAGGCGAACCTGTACCTGCTTATTTGGAAACCAAAGATGGTATTACCCTAATCAGTAACCGTCCGATTACGTTATATGAAATCGGTTCTATGATTAATAAAATCACTTCTCTGTCCGTTCGCTACGCGCCGGAATTGGAAGAAACGGCCATTGAAAATGCCGACAATAACCAACCGTCTATGAAAGATTTAGGTGCACAATGGACCGATTCCACACGTATGATTGTAAACTACAAAGGCCCTATCAGCGGCTTGTTGGATGAGGTTGCGAACCGATTCGGTATTTGGTGGAAATATGAGAAAAACCAATTCTATTTCTACAAATATGTTACCAAAACATTTACTATTTATACATTACCGACAAACCCGTCAGTCAGCGTATCCGTCGGCGGCTCGGGCGGTGCATCAAGCATTTCGCAAAGCAGTTCTATTGATGGTATGGATTTGTGGTCAAATATTCAAAGCACTATTTCTTCTATGATTACACAGGATTCAAATATTGTTTTGGACAAGGGTAACGGTACAATCACTATTACTGCCACACCGACAGACATTCGTCGTGTTGCAAAATATATCACCGAACAAAACAATCGCCTGTCAAAGCAAGTTGCAATCAGCGTAAAGGTTATTCAAGTTAATATTAAGAACAAAGATCAATACAGTATTGACTTGAGTGCAACCTTTGGCGGACGCGGTTCCATCAAAGATATTACAGCTGCAACAACTACCGGTTTGGATAATAATATCAGTAGTTTAACAATGGGCATCAGTTCAAAACACTGGAGTGTTGATGCAGCTATGGGTGCTTTATCGCAACAAGGTCAAACAAATCTGATTACCAGTGGTACGGTAACAACGATGAACAACAAACCGGCCCCGATTCAGGTTGTTAAAACACAAAACTACATCTCGGATATTACCAAAACAAACAGCGGTGACAGCGATACTTATGATATTTCCGTTGATACGGAAGAAATTGAAACCGGTTTCACTATGAGCGTTTTGCCTCGTGTTTTAGATCATGGCCGTATTATGTTGTTCTTTAACTTGACATTGTCTGATTTGTTGTCACTTGATGCCGTTGATATCACTTCTTCAAAGAAGAGTGAAGAAGGTGAAGAAGAAGGCGACAGTCAATATATTCAAAATCCGGTTATAGAGACGCGCGGTTTCACGCAGGAAGTTGCGATGAAATCCGGAGATACGTTAATTTTAGCCGGCTATGAGCGCGTTGAAGATACCATGGATAAAAAAGGCGTCGGAAGTGCGGATAACCCTCTGTTGGGTGGCTCGCAAACCGCACAAAGAGACAGAACAATCATTGTTATTATGTTAACGCCGGTTGTTATGGAATCTCCGCTGTCTCCGGAATCCAGAATGAACGATTAGTCTAAGGAGAACACAAGTGGCTGAGAATTCTACAGAAGAAAAGGCTTGGAAGTCGTCTTTCACCGAAAACGGCGTCGTTTATGCGGCAAGCCTTTTCTGGCAGCCTTTGATTAACAGTGACAATCCTTTACCTGAAGTAAAGGAAGCTGCCGAAAATATTTTGGAAGGTGCCGATTTATATGTGGCGCGTAAAGGTAAATCCCCGCAATTCGGCTTGTGTTCATCTTCACAAGGCTTTACACGCGGTCTGACATCGGCAGCCATCGCTTTGGTAACGGGTTTGGGCAACGTTCCTTCCTTTTTGGGTGTATTCAAAGTTGATACCGGTTGGTGGTACATTTGTTTTAGAAACGATGTTATTTTGTCTGATGGTGATACGCTGTTCGTTGATGAGAGAGATGCAAAAGATCAGTTCATTTCCATGTTGGCCGTTCCGGATTGGGAAGCACTTTTTGCACCGGCCGAATGGGGTATAGAAGAAGCACGCACGGACAGCTTGGCATCATTGCTGGAAAAAGGTTTACAAGTAAATCTTGATAAAATCAATGCCAGCAATGATAATCTTATGCTGGGCATTATTATTGTCGGTTTTGCCATTATTGCATGGTTCGGTTATTCTACCATTCAAAGTATGTTCTTTACGGCGCCGGAAGCGCCGGTTATTGCGCCGGTTGAACAGGTTGAAGCGCCGGTTTATGTACCGCCGGAAGCTAAACCATGGGAAAAATTGGAAAACCCGATTGATGTAATGCGTAATTGCTATCAGGCCGTCAAAAAGGTTGTACAAATAACCGTTCCGGGTTGGAAATTGGAAGGTGTAACGTGTGATGCTTCCTCCGGGTTGGTTACTTCATGGAGACGTGAACTCGGGCGCTTAACATGGATGGAACAAGCACTTAATGTCTCAGGGGTGGATTTTTCTTCCCGTGTTATTTCATCTGACGGTAACACGGTAATGGTGACCATGCCTATAGGCGAAATAAGTACTTTAAACTCGCCGCCGGAATATAATGTGGTAGATTTAACCAATATCATCAATGATATAAATCAAACATTGGGTGTCAATATTAAGATTACGCAAAAAAATTGGGTATCTCCGCGCGGAAACACCTATGATTTGGTGGAATTTATGATTCAATCCAATAATGACCCTTTGAACTGGATTGAGTTATTGATGAGATTTTCGGGATTATCAATTAAAACCGTAACATACGACATAAACAACAGTAGCTGGACATATAAAGGAGAAATTTATGAATTACAATCTGAAAAATAAAGCAGTCATTATACTGGCGCTTACCTTCGCGGTTATGATGTCTGTACAAGGTGTAAGTTATGCCGAAGAGGTTGCACCTGTGCCTGAAGCACAGGCAGATTCTCTGATTAGCGCAGATGATTCCAGCGTTGCCAAAACTCCGGCTGAAGCGGCCGTAACCGAAACTGCACCGGAAACAAGTGTGCCGGATGCGACCTCAGAAAATGTTGAGGTGTCGCAACCTGTCGCAGAAAACAGTGCAGAACCGGCTTCCGTAGCAGAAAGTACCGTCCCAGAACAATCCGGTGGTGTTCCGACAGAACCGGATGTTGCTGCTGAAAATGTATCATCCGATTTATTCGGTGAAACCGATGAACTTTTTGCCGATGATGTTATTGCCGAGCCGACTGCGGATACAGTTGCGGAAAATCCTGATCAGACAACACCGGAAGAGGTTCCGACCGTTTCCGAAGAAACACCTGCTCCGGCTGAAAATTCAAACAATAACGAATTGAATTTACAGGATCCCGGTTTGAGTGACAGCACAATAGATGCCGAACTCGGATTAGAAGCGGGCGAAGGTGACGATTTGTTTGCCGAGGAAGGGAAAGACGGCGAGAAAAAAGAAGAAGCCATTCCGGAAGCGGAAGCACCTAAATCTCCTTTTGAAAGCTTCGGTAATGCCATTTTATCAAAAGTAGATAATGATCTCTTTAACCAGATGTCCAACATTGAGAAACAAAATACTTTGCTTAATCTTGAATTGAAAAGAGAAGAGTTGAAAAATAAAGTGGCAAGTTTGCGTATGCAAAGAATAAAAGCCAAAGAAGAAGCTGAACTTGCACGCCGACGGGAAGAAGAAAAAATAAAAGATCAGGAAGCCGAGCGTCAGGCAATGTTGCTGAAAGAACAAGAAATCTTAAAGCAAAAGGAAATTGAGCTTGAAAAAGTCAGACAGGGTAAGGTATTAAACGAATATATGAATGAAATGTTGAAGATGAATCAGCAATGGATTTCAAAAAATACCGAACTGTTAAACAGAATTCATGAACTTGAAGAAGACCGTAAGGCTCTTATCAAAAACTTTGATGAACAAGTTGCTCAAGTTCAACATAATGCCATTATATTGCAGAAAAAAGCCGAAGCCGCGGTTGCCAACCACACAAGAATCGTTGCTTCTCTCAACGCACATATCAACGGTTTGAAACGTGCTATTTCAGAAGGTGAAGAAAAGTTAAACAAGCTGAAAGAAAGCAGCATGAATAATCCTTTTGCCGCTGCTGCTGTTATGGCTGGTATGGGCGAAGGTGCTATTGATATGTCGCAAGAGTATGCTATTATGGATATTACCGGTAAAGGTGATGATATTGTGGCTAAAATCGTTAATAAAGACGGAACAACATTCATTGTTCATAAGGGTTCAATGCTTAAGGGCGGTGAAGTTGTAACGGCTATTACCGACCATTATGTAGCCTTTGAAAATAATGGTGTCAGAAGCTTTATATACACCGGTGGAACGGTTCTTGATTTTGAACCTACCGTTGCGTTCAATAATGCGGATAAGTTGCCGGAAGAAACAGATAAGGTCAGCACGCCTGCTTCAACCAAAAATGTTTTGGGCAACGCTTCTACCAACAGCGTTAAAGCACCGGCTTCTACACCGACACCGGCGGCCTCTTCACCGAATGCCCGCGTATCCAGAGCTTCGGCACGCAGTAAGGCCGGTCGTTCCGCATCCTTCGGGTCTGGAATGTTTGTACAATAAGAGTTACTATGGCTGAAGAAGAGAACACAAATAAACAAGAAACGGAAGATTTGACGGTCAAACAGCCGGACAAATCTTCCGGTGTTCTTAAGGAAGAAGACAAAAAAGATAAAAATATCTTTCAGGTTCTCTTTGCCAATGACAATAAATTACTGACTAAAGAAGGCGGCGAAGTTTTCGTTGACAACGAGACAAGGCGAATGATTGCTTTGTTTTCCGATGGTACCTATCTTGTAGATGAAATGCATCGTTTTGACGGTAAAGTTCTTAACTTTACGGCCATTGCCAAACGTCGTCGTATGCTGATTAATCCGCCACAATATGTTTCCTCACAGGAACTGTCAGCTATTTATGCTTATGCCGAACGCGGTATGGGGCAAGTTGATATTTCCATAGAAGAAACCGCGGATTATCAAATGCAAATTGACTTTTTAAGCGTTATATCGCGTGCCGCTTCCAAAAATGTTTCCGATGTGCATGTCGTTGTTGCCGATTCTACACTGGTTATGTTCCGCATTAATGGTATGATGGAACGCGAATTGGAATATTCAAAAGAATGGGGTGAGGCTTTCGTTCGTGCTGCCTTTGCATCGGCAGATATTTCCGATGCAAACTATGCTCAAAATGAATTTCAAGGTGCGCAAAAATTGGGGGACAAACCTCTCCGCGGCACAAATGGTAAGCTCAAATTACCGCATAATGTTTTAGCTATTCGTCTGCAGTTCAACCCAGTTGCTTTCGGCTCACAATATCTGGTTATGCGTCTTTTGTATGCTGATGACAACCCGAACGGTAACAGCGATTTACGTTCCTTAGGTCTTGGTGACAGGGAATTGAAATTGTTTTATCGCTTGCGGGCAACTGCCGTCGGATTAAACATAATTGCAGGTCCGACAGGTTCCGGTAAATCAACAACGTTGCAACGCAATATGATTAAACTTATTCAGGAACATCGCGGTGAAATCAATGTTATCACAGTGGAAGATCCGCCGGAATATCCGATTCCGGGTGCGCGACAAATGCCTGTAACCAATGCCAGCACAGAAGAAGAAAAAGATGAAGAATTCAACAAGGCATTGTCCGCGGCCCTACGTTCTGACCCTGATGTTATGATGGTCGGTGAGATTCGTTCACTTTCGGCTGCCGGTTTGGTGTTCAAAGGCGCTCTGTCCGGACACAGTGTATGGACAACACTGCACGCCAACTCGGCTCCGGCAATTATCACGCGTTTGCGCGATATGGGTGTACAGCCATATATGTTGAGTGATCCGGAAATTATGAAAGGTCTTATATCTCAACGTTTGTTCCGCCGTTTATGTCCGCATTGCCGTGTGCCTATTACCGAACGTATGCATGACCCGTCTTTTGAACGCGTTAAAACGGCTTTAGGTGACTTTGGTATTGAAAATACATATACACGCGGTGCCGGTTGTAAATATTGTCATCAAAAAGGTATTATCGGCCGTATGTCCGTACCGGAAATTATTATTCCGGATGCGCGCTTTTTAACAATGATGGTTAACAACAACACAAAAGAAGCCATAGATTATTGGATCAGCGAACTTGACGGCAGACCTTTGCGTGAAGCGGCAATTGAGCGTATGCTCAGGGGATATATTGACATTGATGAAGTTGAACGTTGGTGCGGTCTGTTGGATCAACGACCGATTTATTAGGAGGTTAAAATGCCTGAAATTAAAAAACAAAATGCCTTTAATAAAGCTATGCAAAACTCCAATGATTGGATTTTGACTTATGCAAAAATTATGTGCAATCTTTCCAATAAAGGTCGTTTAAAAATTTATCGTAAATTAGCCGCATTGCTTCGCAACCGATTTTCTTTAATGAATGCCCTTGATATGATTTATAACGGTTTAACTGAGGAAGGTGCTCATCCGAATGATCCGATGGGTATTGCCGTCAGTGCTTGGGGACGTGCTTTGCAGGAAGGTCATCCTTTTTCCGATGCCTTAAAAGGTTGGGCTCCGAATAGAGAACGTTTAATGCTTTCCGTCGGTGATGTGTCAGACTTGGAAAGTGCCTTAATGAACCTTATTAAAGTAACGGAAGGTTCTACCAGAATGATTCGTCCTATTGTTTCGGCAATTACCTACCCGTCTTTCTTAATGATGATGTCAGTGCTTATTTTATATGCCATCGGCGTATATATGGTTCCGCCAATGCTTAGTGCCGCGCCGAAAACGGTATGGACGGGAACCGCGAAAAACTTGGTTGACATGTCCAGCTGGATTCAGGAAAACTGGGCCATAGCTTTTGCCGTTTTGCCTGTTATAGGTTTGATCATTTATTTAACCATCGGTATTTGGACCGGAAAGGCTCGTGTTGTTTTTGACCGCTATCCGCCTTGGTCTTTATATAAAATCTTTACCGGCATTACTTGGTTATTATCCTTGTCAGCATTGGTAAAGGGCGGTGTGCCGCTTTCAATTGCTTTAACCTCATTGCGCAAAGATTCAAACCGCTATTTGAGAGAGCGTATTGACGGTGCCTTATTTCACATCAAAAACGGTGATAACTTGGGACAGGCATTATCTAAAGCCGGTATGGAATTTCCGGATAAGCAAATTATTGCAGATTTAAAAATTTATTCGGAATTGGATAACTTTGAAGAGGCTTTGGATAAATTGGCTAACGAGTGGTTGGAAGAGTCGGTATATCTTATTGAGCAAAGAGCTGAGGTTATGAACACCATCGCAATGTTAACCGTTTCCGGTATTATTGCATGGGCGGTATTCGGTACCTTTGATATGCAAGATCAAATCACCAGTTCAATGGGTAAATAAAGGAAGGTGTCTGATGATTGTTGATATGCGATATTTTCGGGGTTTTCTACTTTGTTTCGGTTTAGGACTGGCGATAATTTTTCTTTGTTATATCTTAATGCGTAACCCATACAAAGCCATTCATGAACAAATACTTGCAACCGCAGATACTGTTCGCAGCTTTTATCGCGACCAGCCGGGGTATTGGAAATTGTCTACCAAATCTGCACAAGCGAATGGTCTAATTAAAATTGATACGGCAAAATATAATGAGTTCAAATTTGAAATTGGTGGAGGTATAAACGGAGATATGGTTATGCCGGGAGAAATGCAATTTGATATTACATTAAAAAATTTGAATAAATCCGCCTGTATCGGCTTGAGTGAAATGCCAATAAAAGCTAACTCCCAACTCGGTTTACAAAAAATATCGGTAAACGGGATTGAATTCTCTTGGGGAGAAGAACACTCTCTTCCCATAAAAAAATACAAAACCAGAGACATCTGCCAACCGAATGACAACGTCATCTTGTGGACTTTTCGGTAACTTACTTTTTACTTGTTAATACGCGAATCACCTATTTCAAACAAAGGACGTCCTTGCATCATACGTGTCATCTGCATTTCAATGGTTGTTGCCAAATTAAGTTTTCCCGTTTTAATAATATTACGCGTCTGATCGCCTGTTGTGGTGTTCGGGTTGGCAAAAAGGTATTGCACTACCGGACGCTTCTGACCGATACCCACCAAAGATTGATGAATAACCCCCAAAATACCGCGCGACAACAAGTCAAATGCTAATTCTTCACTCATTTCACCGGCAGAGGCGTGTTTTACCATGGCATCTAAGGCATCTGTTACGTTATTGGCGTGAATTGTTGATAAAACCAAGTGTCCTGACGTTGCCGCACGCAAGCACTCACTGGCGGCATCAGGCGTTCTGATCTCGCCAACGAAAATATAACGCGGACGCGAACGAAGAGCGGAACGAAGCGATGCTCCCCAATTATCATCTACCGGCTGAGTTTGTTTACATAAACCTACAGAACCATTAACAGCTTTATACTCGCCGTCAAGCGGCATTTCAAACGGATCTTCAATTGTATAAGCAAAGCCACCATTACGAACTAAATATTCTTTCAGTAAGCTGGAAATGGTTGTTGTTTTACCGGAGCCTGTTGCACCGCCAAGCAAGATTAATCCAGAGGCCTGTCCCAATGTTGAAAGATAATTAATCAATGCTGCCGGATACCCCAAACTCACCAAATCAGGCACTTTTTTAGGCATTTTACGCATACAATAAATCGGGCCATACATGGAATTTGTGCGCTCAACACGGAAAAAATATCCTTCGTAAATCATCGTATAACTTGATTTTCCCCGATATGTTTTTTCAAGTAAATCAAAAAAATCGGTAAAATCCTCTGGTTCAATGCGTTGCAGACCGCTTTCCGTTTTAGGATCCGGCACAAACACTTCTTTTTCAGGTGTTATGTAAATATCAGAATAAAACACATCATTAATTCTTCCCATTTTCCACTCCTTTGCTTGTATTTTGACTCAGTATAACAAATTATTCTTAAAAGTCTATTGAAGTTTTCTAAAATTGTATAGTTTGCATATTCTTATTGTCATACGATAAAAAATAATTTATATTCTTCAACAATATATTTGAGTTTGAGGAAAAATGACTTTAAAAAAGATAATTTTTTACGCGTTCAGCGGGTTAATTCTGACCATAGCCGCCACGTCGGTATTTTGGCATGGTTATCCCAATCCGAAACTGTCTTTTTTCTTAAGCGGTAACGGAAATGCATGGATAGACGTCAATTGTACGAGCGATTCAGGCGTGCAAAAAACAACTCTTTTATATCCTAAATTATCCTCCGTTCCTGAAGTTTATACCGTGGCATTACCGTGTCCTTCTTTAAAAGCTTTAAGCCTCCAAATCAGCCATTATCAAGGGAATCTTACATTATCGGATGTTTTTCTCAGTGGAACCGCATT
This sequence comes from Alphaproteobacteria bacterium, assembly GCA_017479785.1. Classification (GTDB taxonomy): domain Bacteria; phylum Pseudomonadota; class Alphaproteobacteria; order RF32; family CAG-239; genus RUG410. Next base: position 1,240 of record JAFVBT010000012.1, on the reverse strand, counting down.
GAATGATTTTCAGCATCCGACAAGTCCTGCCGAAATTCGTAAAGATGCAAGCGGCGCAACATTATTAATGATAAATGAGCCGACAGAACTTACTCTCTGCACTGATTGCTATCATCCTCAGAAAAAAGTATTCAAACCGATTTCTTTTATTCTTTGCATATTCAGTTATCTTATATTTTGTGCCGCTGCAATTGCTTTGTATTTATTCAGAGATAAGCTCAAAGAAAAGTTACTGACAGTTTATACTCTGAAAAATTATGCTCTTATTTTGCCTTATGCCAAGCCATATTGGGCGCGCGCGCTTCTCGCCGTCTTAATAACCATTCCCGTCGGGGCAATGGATGCGGTAATTGCGTGGTCACTAAAACCGTTTATGGATGTTGTGTTAATTGAACAACAATCAGGTTGGACAATGTATATTCCGTTAATGATTGTTATATTCAGCGTTTTACAAGCATTGTTTACTTATATAGCAACTTATATGAACACCTGGGTAGGTAATCGCATTGCGATGGATATAAAAAAGAAGTTATTCAATAAATTATTGCATAACAACGCCGCGTTTTTTGATAAAACAAATTCCGGTGACATTCTTTTCCACTTCAATAACGATGCCGAACATGCATGTGGCGGTCTGTTAAACAGTATGAAGCTTTTTACAACACGTTTCTTTTCGTCTTTGTCTTTAATTATTGTTCTGTTTTACAACTCTTGGCAATTAGCTATTATTGCCGTTGTTGTTATGTTTGGGGCTCTATACCCTTTAACTATCGTTCGGAAACGTTTGAAAAAAGCCGTCTCAAAAGACACAAGAGCCATCTCGGCTTTATTGGCGCACTATAATGAAGCCTTTAACGGCAATCGGGTAATTACATCATATAATCTGTTTGATTATTATACCAAAAAGTTTACGGAAACGGCTAACGGTGTTTTTCAACTGTCGTTAGTTATGCTTAAAAAAACCGGTATAATTTCACCGATTATGCATTTTGTTTCATCTTTCGGTATTGCTTTCGTTATTTGGTTCGGAAGTTATTTAATCGTCACACACCAAATTACCGTCGGCAACTTTGCTTCATTCATAACCTCTCTTGTCATGCTGTATAATCCTATAAAATCTATCGGCAACAACTATAACAGTATTATCTTTTCGTTAATGGCCGTGCAACGTGTTTTCGGATGTTTGAATGCGGTTAATACCGTGCAAAATCCCGAAAATCCGCTGTTTATTTCTGATTGT
>JAFVBT010000079.1 GCA_017479785.1 Alphaproteobacteria bacterium | reverse complement strand
CACAATTGGTGCCAGAATAGCCTCAAGAGTGTATGCTGTTTTGGCTACCTTAGGCTTTTTTTCACCCCACGTCATCGAAACTATTGGCATAAGACAGAGCAGGTACATAAACAAATATACCCCGTCAATAAACCAATTTGTCCCGAAATTTGTTGAGATTAAAATGTAGCCAATAGCAAAAGCTATAGCCACAAAGAAACCCATCCACATTTCGAAGATTTCATCTTCTTTGGAGGTTCTGCCGCCCATGAAGATGTCTTCATTTTCAGAAATAGTCTTAGCCGTCTGGCTAGCCACTGTGCAGTTTAAGATAGTGTTCATAATCCTTTTTTTTATGTTATTAATATTTTGTTTATTACTCACTAACAGCAAAAAAAAATACGAATTATGAAACAACACCCGAGAGTGCGAAATTTAAAATTTATAAATTTCATCCATAATTCGTATTTTTATGCACTTTCAGTGTAACATGGTGATGGGAATTTGTCAATAAATTTTGAAATCAGCGGGCATCTGACAAGCTTTGGATTATTTCATCTGCAACCTGTTTGCCCGAGGCAATGGCTTCCACGGCGGTGGAGCTTCCTGTGGCAAAATCGCCGGCATAAAAGATACGTTCAATTTCAACCAATTCGCGGTCACGTGTTGAGCCGAGTGCCAGAATAACGTGCGAAAAGCCTTTACGCACAATTTCCGAGTGCGGAACGTCAATCAAACGACCTTCTTCGTTAAATTGGGTTTTGCAGGTGTATAGAGTGAGTGTATCCGATTGTTTTTCTATTTTGGTAATGCGCGTCAATGCTGTAATATTCACGCGGTTTTTCAGCAGGGATTCGCGTTCCTGTTCGGTAACCCGCATATCACTCAAACGCCGCCGCACGAACATTTCTACTTGTTTTGCACCGAATGTAGCAGCGGTGAGGGCGCAATCTGCCGCCACTTCGCCGCCGCCGATTACGGCGACACTTTTATCGGTTGCAAAATTCTGCGGATTTTTCAAATATTGCGCATAATTAAGCGCCAAATTTTCTCCTTCAATGCCGAGAGTGCGGCTTTTTTGTTCGCCGCTTGTTACAATAACGGCATCAAATTCTTGTTTCAGCAATACACTCCAATCCGTAACTTCTGTTTTAGTTTGCAAAGATACCGCCGGATGGCTGAGAAACTTTTGCCATTCATAGGCAATGATTTCATGCGGAAGGCGCGCTTGCGGAATTAAATTCAACGCACCGCCGACAGATGCTTCTTTTTCAAAAATCGTAACGGAGAAACCTTGTCTGATAAGTACGGATATTGCCCCGAGCGCGGCCGGTCCGGCACCGATAATTGCAATCTTTTTATTGTTAAGCGACACAATCGGCAAGGGAAAAAAAAGTTTTTGCAATCGGGCTCGGCGCATAATCTCGGCTTGCACTGCCGGAATGCGTATCGGTGAATCCTTATATTGACGCAGGCAGGCACGCACACAGAATTTGTTCGGACAGATTAAACCGCACGTTTCGCCCAGCGGATTTTGTGCGGCAATTATTTTGGCCGCCTCGGATATATTTTTTTGCTTGGCATGTGCAATAAAATCGCACGGCGAGCAGGAAACAGGACAAGCCTTTAAGCACGGTTTTGTCGGACAATTAAGGCATCTTTCCAACTCTGCGTCAAATTGCGATGCGGTCAAATAAATATCGTCTTTCATAAAATTTTCTCCCAAGTCTTGCTTATTTAATCATATAAAAAACAAAAAAACACCTAATATTTATATTTTTCAGATTGTATTTCGCAAAAAAAGCTGTATGATAATGAAAATTTGAGTTAAAATTTAATGCAAAATGAAAATTAATTGGCTGAATAAAATAATTAATACAGAGACTTTCAGCATAATAGTAGGCAACTTCGCTTACTGTTATCTTAAGCTTGTCGGTATGACAACGCGCTGGAAATTTGTTACCGGCGTGAAAGAAACGTATGAAATGCTGGAAAAGCACGGCAGCATGATTGTTGTCGGTTGGCACGGGCGCACATTGGAAATGCCTTATTTTTGGAATAAGAGTAAAACGCTTAATGCCCTTGTTTCACCACATCGCGACGGACAATTTATTGTTAAAATATTGGCAAAATTCGGTATCGGTCATGTCAGCGGCTCTTCAAATAAAAATCCGACCGTCGCGGCATTGGAATTAATGTCCAATCTGCAACAAGGTAACAGCATTGCCATTATTCCGGACGGACCGAGAGGGCCGAGTATGCAAATGTCTATGAGCCCGATATTTTATGCGCAAAAATCCGGTAAACCGATAGTGGGGATAACATACAGCATTGCTCATTCGTTTATTGTAAAAAAAAGCTGGGATAATATGATGATTCCTTTTCCGTTTTGCAAAGGAATGTATGCAATTACGGAGCCGCTTTTTGTGCCGGCGGACTCTTCACCGGAAGAATTGGAACAATATCGTTTGAAAATGGAACAAATGCTTAATGATATAACATGGAAAATGGATAAAGAAATGGGAATACCTTTCATAGCACAAGGCACGGAAATTAAGCGCAGTCGGCGCGAAAGAAAGGCAGGAGCATAATGTTTATAGGTGTTTATAATGCTTTGGTTTGCATTTTGTATCCGGTAGCCATTCGGCGTTATATTGAAAAGCGCAAAAAAATAGGCAAAGAGGATATTAAGCGTTTTAACGAACGTGTCGGTCGCCCGAATAAAGAGCGTCCGGAAGGCAGATTAATATGGTTACACGGCGCATCGGTCGGTGAGTCTATTTCTATGCTGCCGCTGATAAATCGGCTGTTGGAAATATATCCGGATGTGCACGTTATGGTCACTACCGGTACCACAACTTCGGCTGAAGTTATGGCAAAACGCCTGCCGGAAAGAGCTTTTCATCAATATCTGCCGATTGATAATCCGATATTTACATCGCGATTTGTGCGCTATTGGCATCCGACGATTGCTTTGTGGTTTGAATCGGAATTTTGGCCGGCAATGCTGTCAACCATTAAGCGGCGCAACATTCCGCTGATTTTGATAAACGGGCGCATTTCCAATAAATCTTTCAAACGTTGGCAACAGTTTGACTATATTTTCAGAGAATTGCTCGGTTGCTTTACAACCTGTCTGGGACAATCGGAAGAAGATGCTTATCGTTTGCGCGTTTTGGGGTGTAAAGACGCCATGTGCCTGGGAAATTTGAAGTATGCCGGTTTGCCGATACCGGTGGACGAGGAAAAGAAAAAAGAAATTCTGCAACAGATAAAAAAACGTCCGGTATGGTTGGCTAGTTCCACCCATAATGACGAAGAATTTAAAATCGGGCGTTTTCTTCCTGATTTGCAAGAAAAACATGAAGGGTTGCTGACGATTATTGCTCCGCGTCACCCGAATCGCGGTGCGGAAATTGCCCAAAAATTGCGTGAAGAATACCATTTGAACGTTGCTTTGCGTTCCGCAGGTGAAAAAATTACACCGCAAACAAGCGTATATGTTGCGGACACTATCGGTGAAATGGGTATATGGTTTGAAATTTGTCCGATTGTATTTGTCGGCGGGTCACTCATTCCGCACGGCGGGCAGAACTTTATGGAGCCGTCACGTTGCCGAGATGCAGTTATTGTCGGACCGCATATGCATAATTTTACCGATGCCGTAAACCGTGCCAAGCATGCTGACGGATTGATACAGGTAAATGATGTTTTGGAATTAACGGATATGGTGCATCAGCTGCTTGACAATAAAGATTTATTGGAGGCTAAACGCAGTTTGGCTTATAATTGGGCAACCAGTGAAGCTAAGGTTTTGGATGGAATTGTGGAAAAAATACAAGGGTATATGGTCAATGAAGACTCCTAAATATTGGCAATCTAATTCTTTTGTTTCCAAAATTTTAATCCCGTTCGGTTGGGTATATGGTTGGATAACTCAGTTGCGCCTAAAATTAAAGAAATCGCCGAAGGCCGAAATCCCGGTTATTTGTATCGGTAATATAACTGCCGGCGGCACGGGAAAAACACCGGTTTCCATATCTGTGGCCAAGCTTTTGACAACCGATATGTATCATCCGTTTTTTATATCGCGCGGCTATGGCGGAAAATTGCAGGGTGTTATGGTTAACAATAAAAAACACTCAGCCAAAGATGTCGGCGACGAGCCGTTATTGCTGTCGCAACAGGCGCCTGTTGTTGTGAATGCCAATCGTCATGAAGGTGCCAAATTGGCATATCAGGAAGGTGCGGATGTGGTGATTATGGATGATGGTTTCCAAAATCCGAGTTTACACAAAGATTTATCGTTTTTAGTGTTTGACGGACATTACGGAATCGGCAACGGCAAGATTATTCCGGCCGGTCCGTTGCGGGAAACTTTTGAAAACGGAACTAAGCGTGCCGACGCGCTGATTATTTTAGGCAAGGATAAGCATAATTTGAGCGCACGCACGAAATTACCGGTGTTTTTCGGGCATACGGAGGCCACACAAACGGCTGTCAGTGATAAAAATGTGCTGGCTTTTGCCGGTATCGGGCATCCGCAAAAATTTTATCACACACTCAGTCAGCAGGGATTTAATGTTGTGGAAACGGTTGATTTTCCGGACCACCATTTTTATACCAAAAGTGAGGTGGAAAATATATTGCAAAAAGCGGAAAAGCTCAATGCCGACATATATACCACCAGCAAAGATTTTGTGAAAATTCCGGCATCATTGCAAAAATATATCAATGTTTTGGAAATTGCCGTCGTGTGGAAAAATCCGGAAGAACTGTTGCAATTTATTAAAGAAAAAATCGCACCGCAAAAACACTAATATTCAATTTTTAATAACTGAAAAAGGGGAACTTCAATATTTTCGGAAATCCAATCCGCCTTCAGCGTATCTTGATCCAAGAGGCCGTACTTGTTTTCTATTTTATTGTAAACAAAATAAAACCAGTCATCTGCCCCTAAAATCAGCCACGATGACGGTTTACCGTCAAAATATTCCTGATTATACTTAACGATATCCGTAAACCAGTTATTATTTTTTATTTCAGCACCGAATGCCAATGCGCCCTCGTTGGAAAAGCCGTTTGCCTGAGTTAAAAGTTCGGCATAATCCGCCGGTATTTCCGGCAACCGGGCTTGTTTCAGCTTAACATTGCACATGGCAATTTGAGCAGCCGTTGCCGGCTGATTGCAACCGATTTGTTCTTTAAGAATATTAAGCACGGATTTTGTTTCCATAAGTTTCTCTTGCCTCTTTTAATTTTGCAGCGGCGCGGCGATCTCTTAACGTATTACCTTTTCTTTGAACATGATAATTATTATTGCGGCTGAGTTTGTTGCTCAAATCTTTAGCGTTTTTCTGAGTTTCTTCCGCTGTTTTCGGCAGATTTGTTTGGGTATTTTCATTCAAACCTAAAAAATTTTTATCGTAAATTGCGGTGTTAAACCCGATTATACAGCGTACGCCTTCCGGCGGTTGTGCACGATAAACAAACTTTCGACCGGTTTGTACGTTTGCGAAAATATTTTCTTTCACAAAATTGCCTAAATCATCAAATTCTACCATCATTTTTTCAATAAGATGCATGGCATCATGAGACGGATGGCGGACAATGAAGCACATATTTTCATAGTCATCTACATTGGCCCAATTTTTGCCGTCCTCTTTGATATTGGCGCAATCTTTAACGTTGATAATATGATGAACGTCCACAACCGGTTGATTATCCCATTCTTTATTATAGCCCGGAAGTTTGGTTAAGTCAGTGCAACCTTTCTTCATGGCGGCAATTAATGCTTCAACATAATCTGCGCGCACGCCTTCCATAGCGAGTAAGCCGGCACGAAATTCTTGTTCGTTTTCTTTAATAAAACGCTTGGTGTGTTTGGCTTTATAACTTTCAGGAAAAACTTTTGCTTTTATATTATTACTGCCACGAAATTGGTCATTAATGATGAAGCAGAAGTCATTGATATTTAATTCCGCTAATTTTTGCGGATCAATTCCATATTGAGATAGTCCTTTTTTAACTTTATCTTCAACTGCGGCAAATTCCGGAATTTGTTTAAATACATCCCATACCGAGGAAGCAGACAAATCGTAATCTTCGGGTTTTGTTTGTAATCGTTCCCAAGGTTTATTTTTTCTGTCTCTCACCTCTTTTGACAGGGTATTTTCCATAGGTCGCTCGACAAATCCGTTAAAAGCCATACGCGCAATTCGACTTTTATCGTCTGAAATTTCGGAACACGGATAGCAATAAAGCTGCATATTATATTTTTCCAGCGTATCGGCCAAAAATTTTTCATTTTCTTCGGTTGGAACATCAACAAATCTCTTACAGGCAGACATAATTTCCTGATAACATTCGTCGTCGGATTTCTTAGGAACATAGTTATTGCTGTGTAGCGTTTGCCGGTTTTTGTGCATTTGTGCAATACGCTCTTTCATGGATGCCTGATAGGCATCGGTATTACTATGCAGCGAAGCAGCTTCTTCGTGCTGAATATTGATATAGCGAATTTCTTTTCCGTTTTTCGGTTTCATATCTGCAGCCTCTTTTGTCTATTTTTGCATATTATGAAACAAAAATCAAGTGTTATTTTGCCAAGTTGTCAAATCTGTATGTAGCAAATATTTCAGCAATTCTGATAGAAAACGTGTAAAAATGTAACCGGCTTGATTTCAGTGGCGGCAAATATACGGCGGCGGATTTGTCCGCGAATGTAATCTTCCAATTGCGCGCGGTTATCCGTTTCTTGCAATTTTCGTTCAATCAGCGGGCGCACGGTTTGCAAAATATCGGCTGACAATTTATCCCATTCTTCAGGGTTCAAAATATCGGCGGAAGACATTTGCAAATCGGCAAGATTTTTGTTTTGCACAACGGCACTGATAAACAATGTGCAATTATACGCAATTCGCCGCCGATTTTTAATAACCTGCGCCCCCAAGGATACCGGCCTGTTGCGGTCCCAACCGATAATATCGCACGGCATATTTTCCAAACAGGTAATATGCTTGTTTTGTAACAAACAGACATCGCCGTTGCGTGCCGAAAAAACTTCATTAATGCCGCAACTTAAGGCAAAACGCTTGTGTTCGCGAATAAACCGCTTATCGCCGTGCACCGGAAAAACAATCGCCGGCTTAATTAAATCGTACATCTTTTTCAATTCTTGCCGTCCGGCATGTCCCGATGTATGCACCAAATCCGTTTCTTCGGTAATAATTGTGGCACCGAGCTCTGCCAATTTTTCTTGCAGTCGCTCAATTTTCTCCTCATTTCCCGGAATGACTTTTGATGAAAATATAATCGTATCATTTTTATCCGGTTTGATATATTTGCTTTCACCGTTGGCAATGGTGGTTAAGGCACTGCGATAATTTGCCTGTGAGCCGGTGCAGATATACAGGGCTTTATCTGAAGGAATGTCTTTGGCCTCTTCTATACCGAATACCGGCGGTAAGTCGGTTAAATAGCCGCATTCTTTAGCCACTTTAATGTATAAATTTAACGAACGGCCGACCAAAACGGGGGTTCTGCCGGCTTCATAAGCCGCCAATATAAAACTTTCCAGCCGCATTAAGTTGGAAGAAAAACACGTTACAATTAAGCCGCCTTCAATTTGCGGCACGAGTTTCAAAATATTTTCGCGTACATCAGCTTCCGACGGCGATGTGCTGTCCACTAAAATATTGGTTGAATCGCAAACAAGCATATCCACGCCTTCGGCGGCAAAGCGATGCAATGCTTGCCAATCCGTCGGCAAAGAAGACAAGGCTTCATCATCAAAACGAAAATCCGTTGCGTGCAAAACATTGCCGTATTTTGTGCGAATGGCCAATACACAGGTTTGCGGCACCGAGTGCACAATGGAAATAAATTCCACACTGAAATTCGGCAATTCAACCGTTCGGTGCTGATTAACGGAAACAAGCGGCACCATATCGGTCATTTTAAATTCATCCAAGCGCGCTTTTATCAGCCCGATAGCAAAATCCATTGCATAAACCGGACACTGTGCATGCGGCCAAATTTGGGCAATTGCGCCCATGTGATCTTCATGTGCATGCGTGATGAACATACCGACAATATCTTCTCTGTGAGCGTCAAGAAAATCAGGTGAGGCATAAGCCAAATCCATTCCCGGATAATTATCGGCCAGAAAACCATATCCGGCATCAACTATGATAAACTTGCCGTCTACACCGTACACAAACATATTCATTCCGATTTCATCGGCACCGCCGAGCGGAATAAAATAAATGCCGTTTTTATTGAATTTTTCTATATCCTCAGCCATAAAATACATCTCCGACCATAATTTTTTGCAATCCGTTTTCTGTATTTAACACCAAATTTGCGTTCTCGTCAATGCTGATAAAGATACCCTTTATATTGCCTCTTTCCTGATGAACGGTAACGGGCTTGTTCAATCCTTTGGCATTTTCCAACCACTGTTGCCGAATGGCAGAAGTATCATTTGCAGCTAAATTCTTATCAAAAATTTGCAAGAATAAATCCAAAAATGTATGACAATCCGTTTGAATGCCGGCAGCGGTTAAAGACGTTGTCGGATAAAGCAATTGCATATTGTTCGGACACTGCGAGATATTAACACCGATGCCGACAATCATATAATTTTTTTCACCTTTTTCCAACAGCATACCGCTGACCTTTGCGCCGTTTAACAAAACATCATTCGGCCATTTGAGTTGTACATCGGCAGTGGGGCAAAGAGACTTAATCGTTTGTAAAAGACTTAAAGAGCAGAGCATAACCAGTGCACCGCATTGTTGTATGGGGTAGGGCAGACCTGCCGAAAAAAACAGATTACCTTCCAAACTTTGCCAAGCACGGCCGCGCCGTCCGCGTCCTGCAGTTTGGGTGTCGGCAACAATAACGAATTTTCCGTCGGAAATGCGGCTTTGTGTTAAGGCAACATCATTTGTGCTTGTTACTTTGTTGTAATGAAAAATTTGCCAATCCATTATTTAAACACCGTTTCAATCATCAGTACAAAATCTTCAACCAGATATTGCGGGTTAACGACAATAAACAACATTACGGCGGCATTGATAAGCATAGCGGTGTAAATACCTTTATCGGCTCGGTCAAAAGGTATTTTATTGTCCTTGAACATCGTGTAAATAATTTGAATGTAAGCAAATGTCAAAATAATGGACATCAACAACACAAAACCCAATTCATATAAACGATAAGCCGCGAGCCTGCTTAATACAGAAAACTGTCCCATAAAGCCCAAAAACGGCGGTAATCCGGATAAAGAAAAGATAAAAACAGCCATCATGGCCGCAATATACGGTTTTTTGTATGCCGCGCCGGATAATTCCGGTAAAGTCATTAAATATTCGCCTTTGATTTTTAAGCCGAATAAGGTTGTGCAAATTCCCGTTATTGCCAAAAGATAACTGAATAAATAAACAAATGAAGCATCAACTGTTTTAGGCGTAAAATGGAAGAGTGCTAATAAAATCAGTCCCAAATGATATACCGAAACATAGGCAAATGTTTTACGGATATTTTGGGCGCTGCAGGCACCGATGGCGCCGATGCCGACAGAAAGAAGAGCAACAATTTTGTAAAAGAACAGCAATTCGTCCTGATATGCCGCTAACATATGCAAGTTCAGTTGGATAAAGCACCCGAAACAGGCTACAATCGGCACAAGCAGAAAATAAGTTATGACCGGTAAAATGGTGTTGGCAAGAGCTTCGGCAAACCAAAAATGCAACGGTGCCAGACCGAACATAAAAACAAACACGCACACAAGCGCCGCCACGGCTGAAAATATAAATAAATCCTGCTGATTAACATCTATATAAGGCATCAACGCACTATATGATAAATCGCCGCTGTATGTATAAAAAACAATTAAAGAAAAACCGGATAGCAGCCAACTTAAAAACATCATAATCATATAAATTTTAATGTTTAGCGATGAGTCTTTTTTCTTTTGAAACAGTTTTATTAAAATGAAATTGTTAAACATAAGCAAAACACACATTAAAACGGTCAGCAATAAATTGTAAGATTCAACCAATAAACATCCGTACAAAACAGACATCAGAATGCAACTGCAAAACCAATGTCCGGCAACATTCATTGAGGTAAACCATTTTTTTGATAAATATAAAACGATAAAAGCACATATATAAAGCGAACTTTCAAACAGTAGTGTAAATGGACTGCCTTGCGTTACATTGGCAATCAGTGACTTGTTGTAAAACACGATTTCCAGAAAAAAGCTGATAAATAAAAATGTGCGTGCCGTTTTGAAACTGTAGGAAATATTAGTAGCGGTATCACTACGGAAAATAATGCAAAAAATTCCGAGCAATAATGCAAGAAGAGGTGATAAATAAAGAACATATTCAATCATGGCATCTTCCTTAAAAAACAAACCACAGCGGGTTAAAGAACGATAAGAACAAAATAATTGTTACACCGGCAAAAAAAGCTAAATTTGCGTCTGAAATGTCACAAACTGTATCATTAGTTGTCAAGCTGAGTCTGGTATCACACATAATATATAATTCATAAATTAAGGCCATGCCGATTAAGGAGGTGGAAGTCATAACCCAAATACCGGTCATGAAACTTTCTCGGAACAATGCGGAAATTAAAATAAAATTGTTCCAAAACATTGAAGAAATAGGCAATCCGACAGCAATCAACACAAAAAAAGTGAATAAATTTGCCAAGCGCGGCATATAAGCCAATATACCGCGATAGTTGCCGTTAGATTCCTCACGTGCATTTTCGGCAAATAAATCCAAAACAGCCAAAGAGGCATTTACAATCAGGAAAATAAATAACGAATATGCCATATTCATCTGATATTTATCGGTAAGCAACAACTTTGACATTAGAAAAAGCAGATAATAAATTGTTGAATAAGAGAACAACTTTTGCAAAAAATTTCTGTGTGACAAGCCGATTAGAGCAATAAATAACATTGTCAGAACGCAAAATGTTTCAATAATCGGTACAAATGTATATATGCTGTCTGAAAGCATAATTTGCCCGAAGCGAATAAAGCCGTATAAACCTGTTAAAGGCATCATACTCATAACAATATAAATAAGCGGATTTTTAATATCCGAATAGATAAACGAAATCCAATTATGAAAAGGCCAAATTGGTATGCGTGAGATAAATGCACCACATATACCGCCTATGACAATAAGTTGAGCGTGTTTCGGAATATCTAAAATGCCGACTGCCGACAGTAAAACGCTGCCGCGGTTATAGCGATATACAACCAACATGGAAATCAATAACAGCAAACTTCCTGCAAAATTAAAAAGAAAAAACAGCGCCGATGAGGAAATTTTCTTAAAGCTGCCGTGCAGGCAGATAAGCCAAAATAAAGGCAACAGCATTCCGGCAAAAAAGATATAGAAAAAGATAATGTCTTTTGCAAGCAATAAGGCTTCCATGTTCCATACAAAATAAAGTGTTAATATCTGCAGAGACTTATTGCGTCGCTGTTCTGAAGATAAACCGGTCAGGCCTATAATAAGGGAGATGTAAACACCCAACAACAAAACAAGCGAAAAAACATCAACCCCCAAAATAAATCTGACATTCGGATGAGTCAACCATTGATAAGAGTATAAGAATTCGGCATCCATGGTTTCGCATAAAGATAACATTCTCAAAATCAGCAAAATATTGGCCGATAAGGTAAATAAGGCAACGTTATAGCCGTTGTTTTTATGTTTTTGCGAAAACAAAACGAAGATACATCCTAACAAAGGCACTAGTAAAAAAGATGCCAACAAACTACCCACTGATTTGCTCCCTTAAGTTATAAGACCACATGAACAAAATTATGATGAACAGCAAAACAAAAAAACCGCCGAGCAACGGGCTTTGATGTGCTTTTCTAAATAAAGACAGTCCGGATTTTGCCGACCAAACGGTAAACCGGATAAATATTTTATCCATAAACAAGCGGTCAATCAGCAACCACAAAACTTTACCGCTAATCTGCAAGAAGGTAATCAGGTTATTATATAAAAAGGCAAAAAATTCAAAGTTCTGGATATCCGTCTTTGTGTAAAAATATGACAATTTATGTAACGGATTGAAAAGACACAACAAAACAAAAACAACAGGCACGCCGACAGCACTGATATGGTAATCGTGAAAATAATATAACAAACTTGTCGCAAACAGCAGAAGTTCCGCCGTTATCAGGTATTGCGTCGGTATTGTACTGAGTTGCAAGAGTTTTTTTCTTCTCGGCAGGAACAAAATTTGGTATAGCACGGCGGATAATGACAACGTAAACAAAACGGCAAAAGTCCAGATGTAATATCGGTTAACGTTGTTATACATATTTGTTAAAGTCATAGATAATGAAATTACTGCCGAGAATATGATTAAAAATGCGCCCTGAAGCGGATATTTGTTTTCTTTCCTTATGGTCATAAATTGCGAAACAAGCGGCCTGCGGTTAAAATAATAATGCAGTAAATATAACCCGTTGCTTAAAATATACATACCCAGAAACAGAGCGGTAAACCATGCCGACCAGATAAAACCGTTGAATTTCAGCAGTTCAACAAATAAGGCCCAGAACATTAATTGCCAATAGATGATTTTTGCTTTGTAGCAGTCTATGAGCAGACTTCCGAAAAAGCCGAAAGCCAACGTTAAACTGCACAATGCATCCAGATACGGAAGAAAGTATGCCGATTCTCGCCACAAAATATTAAATTTCAACAAGAGCACAAGTGCGGTTAACGGTGCCGATAAAAACAAAATTTCCAACAATCTGTGTAAACGAATATTTTGGAGCGACAAGATTCCGATATGAAAAATAAAAAAGCCGAACTTCATAAAAACGGCCGTTAACCCGAAAATTGCAAGGAAATCGGCATGAAAACCGGATTTTTTGTAGGCTAAGATTTGCCGAATATCCAAAGAATCCACTAAACTGTTGATGACGGCTAGCACCATAAATAAGATCATATCGGCGGCCATATTCATCAGGGTATATTTTTTGCTGGCTCCGGTATCTTTAATAATCAGAACGGCTAATATATCGGCAATAAAAACGGCAGACAATAATTGCACGAAATTATTGCTGGTAATCATAGCGGTTAGAATTGCCAAATTAAATGCCAGAAAAGCAACGGCTGAACTTTTTCTTTCTTCATAACGAAAAATTTGAATGTGCAAAGCGCTTAAAAGCGTTATGATAAAAAAAGGTAATATAATTTCATAGTTATAAGGGTTTGAAATTATATCAAAATTAATGTTACCGCTTGGTGAACTGTTCCATATAAAAGAAAAAGTCTGGTTATCGCCTGATAACCAGCTTTCACAAAAGTTTCCGAAAATGGTAAACAGAGCCGCAAAAGCAATGAACGACAATATTTTGTCAGTTTTGATGCTTACTTTAATACTGCTGAAAAGCCCTGTTAAAAACAACAAAAAAGTTGTATAAGCAATCATTCTTAACCTTATGATTATGAAATAATAAGATTATTAACATCCTTTACGATACGAACAGGAACCATATATTCTCTTTCTACATCCTCGCCTTCAATTTCAACAACCAATATTTCCGTAACGGATTTTAAAGGCGAACGTGCGCCGGCATCAATATTTCTGAAAGCAACGGAACTTTCCTGCGAGCGATAGAGTAAGGCCACTTCTCCGCCGTCATAAATAAAACGCGGATTTTCCGGACCGCCGATTCGGCTTTCCATCATAATCATGATTTCACCCTTAGCATTTTGTAAAATGCTGTATTTTCCTTTTTGACCAATTTCATTACTCAGAGCCATTTTAAACCTCATTTGCTATAATAGTTGAACGTACAATAACACATAAATATTAATAAATAAATACCTAATTTAAAATTTTTAACTTTTTTTATTTTTTCTATTGACTAAATATAAATTATCTTTTATAAGCAACTTTGTTTGAGAGTTCGTAGCTCAGTCGGTAGAGCATTTGACTTTTAATCAAAGGGTCGCGGGTTCGAATCCCACCGAGCTCACCAGTAAAATCAAGGGTTTAGGCAAATTGCTTAAACCCTTTTCTTTTTTCAGTAAGCAAATAGTAAGCACTT
>JAFVBT010000078.1 GCA_017479785.1 Alphaproteobacteria bacterium | reverse complement strand
GGGCACTCGTCCACTAAATTCGTTTCGGCTTTTGCCTCTCCTCATTAAGTGGACTTCGCCCGTCGTCAAAAAACAACATTTAGAGGTTGTTTTTTATCCTCCGGCTCCATCCCTACGGTCAGTCGTTCGATCCAAATCATTATTTAAAACACTAAAAGGACGCATTAAGCGTCCTTAGCGTTTTAATGGTGGAGATAAGGAGGATCGAACTCCTGACCTACAGATTGCGAACCTGTCGCTCTCCCAACTGAGCTATATCCCCGTAACTGTTGAGAGTTTTAACAAATTCCTTGCTTAATGTCAAACAAAAAATCCGCCTGTTGCTATTTTTCAACTGATTTTTATAGATTGCTTTGTTTTATAATTTTATCGGCTTCGTTTTTTGCTTGTTGCATAATTTTTTCAACATTGTTGCCGCGTATATCCAATCCTTCAGCTTTTATTAAATGCACATTTTTTATTCCGTATAATTGCCTACATAATGCCTCAATATACTTATATCCGTAGTCATCGGAATTATATCCGCCTTTAGTTGTTATGTAATATAAATTTTTTGCCTTACACAAGCTTATAATATCTCCTGAATTGGAATAATCAAATACTACTTTGTTCACACTTATATTTTCTATATACATTTTTAACACGGCCGGAAACGAAAAATCCCAATAAGGTGCGGCAATTACAATATTATCGGCTGTCGCAAATTCTTTGGCATAGGCAAAAATCGGATCATCAAATTTGCCAGAAGCAATCAATTTGCTTCTTTTTTGCAAAAAAGTTTCATCTGCATATTTTAAACCGCATTTATTCAAATCCAATTGACGAATCTGTGGCAGATTTAACTTATCAACCACATAGTCAGCCAATATTTTTGTGCGTGATTGCTGACGTACACAAGCATTGATGTATAAAAGTATCATTTTTATGTTCTCCCTACTCCTTTATTTGTTAAACAAACGGATTATATGCCCATTGCAAAAGTGCTTGTCTTTGTTTACGACGACAATCCAAATCAAACGACAGACAATTTCGTTTTAATTGAGCTTCGTGTCTTTTAAATGCCTTCCAGCGCTTAATCTGTAGTCTGTCTATATTTTCAAGGCGACGTCCCATATAATATCGGCAATACCATTGAAACCAACCGCGTGGATCCGGTCCGATAATCCAACCTCGCTGTTGCCATTGCGGCAAAGACATCCTTGATTTAATTTCAAAATAATTTACCTTTATATCGGGCGCTTCCAATGATAATTTCGCATTTTCAAACCAATCTTCGGGAAATTCAGCCTGACAATCGTTCATATAATGCCCCTCAAAAACACCCATTTCAAGCATTTGTTTCGGTGTCAAAGTCGGCATAAAGTCGGCGGCAAAGTCTTTTCCCGGCAACGCACTGTATTGATATTCATACCCTTGCTGCATTTTATCAAATACTATCATCTTTCCTCCGACGATAAAATATTCAATATTAGCGCAAAATCAAGAGTTCCGACTTTATGCAATCTTAATGCCGATTGTCAGAATATTCTGCCCGTTATGTCTTTTGTATGTCACCTTATCGGCCATTTTTTTGACTAAGAAAATTCCCAGTCCGCCCACACGACGTTTTTCTGCCGTCTCGGTGATATTCGGGTCGCCTTTTAACAACGGATTATAGTCTCTGCCGTAATCGGTATATTGAATATAATAAAATCCGTCTTTTATATAAGTTGATATATGTGCCATACCTCCTTTGCTGTAGGCATATTGTGCAATATTAGAAAATATTTCTTCGCTGGCCACAATCATTTTATATGCAGACTGCTCCGGCAAATGATTTTTCTGCATATCATCTTGAATGAATTGCAATACGTCATCGGTATTTTTGACATCTGCCGCAAAAACGTGCGTATTCTCATCTGCCCCATCATAACGCAACTCAAGCATTGTCATATCATCGGATTGTTCAGCATCTGCTGAGAATCTTTCAACATCATTAAATACAAAATATACCGTATCTTCAGTTGATTGAATAGTATTATTTAAACAATCACTTAATCTATCTTCTCCATAAAAGTCACCATGAATATTCTGGCCTTCAGATATACCATCCGTATATAAAAACAGCCTGTCACCCTTCTTCATTTTGATTTTATGCACGTGATAAGCAATATTGCTGAGACCACCAAGCACAATATCGTGCTTATCCGTCAACATTTTATATCCGTCTTTATCTTTATAAAAAGGCGAATTGTGACCGGCGTTAACATACTCTAAAACACCGGTTTTAATATCCAGAATTGCCAGAAAGGCTGTTACAAACATATCCGCATCGGTTATTCCGCACAATTCGTTATTAGCCTGTTGAATGACATCGGCAATCGGAGCACCGGTTTTTGCAATATTTTTAATCAAAGTCTTGGTAGTCATCATATAAAGGGCTGCCGGAATACCTTTGCCGGAAACGTCGGCAATTACAACTGCAAAATGATTATCATCAATAAAGAATGCATCATAAAAATCACCGCCGACACTTTTTGCCGGTAACATTGAGGCATAAACCTCAAACGCCGGATGTAACGGAAATCTTTTAGGCAATGCCGCTTGCTGAATCTGGTTGGCAATTTCCAACTCACTTTTATCTCTTTGTTTTTCTGCCGCATTCTTCTTTATGACATCAATATAGCTTAACAAATTATCTCTCATCTTATGGAAAGCTTCGGTCATAATACCAATCTCATCTTGCGAAGATTTTTCCGGTAAATCTGCCGTAAAATCGCCCTGACCGTATTGAATGGCAATTTTACTTAGGGCCAATAAAGGCTTGGTGGATCTGTGACAAATCCAGCTTATCAAAATAAACAGAGCCGTCAGTCCGAGTAAGAGGCTTGTTACAACTTTCAATTGAAACTTAATTAACGGTTCAAAAAATACTTTTTGCGAGAAAACCAGATAAAGTCCCCACCCCAAATCGGAGATTGAGTCATAAAAGAATATAACAGATGCATTGTAAACGGAAGAATACGGCATTTGAATGGAACCGGATAAACCGTTTTTTATGGCGTTTCCGGCATCGTCCAATTGTGGGAGTTTTCTTTCTCGTGCTAAATCAAATATCGTTTTTTTTAGCTGAATATTTTCATCGGGATGTGCTATATACAACCCATCCCTTGAAGTCAAAAGATAATGTCCGCCCGATTGAAACTCTCGCGCCAAAACATCTTTCTGAATATCGTCCAAATCAATGGATACAGCCACCAAACCGGTATATTCCGCTGATTCAGAAAATTTGAACGGAATAAGCGATGTTACAACCCATGGTTTTTGAGGATGTTCTTCATCAATATAAGGTTCGCTCCAAAAGTTTTTTTCTTCTTTCGGAACTGCCTTAAACCACGGATATTTTTGATAAAAATTATCTACATAAGATGCTTTGAATACAAACTCGCCGTCTTCCAATATGCCGGAATACAATGTGCCGTTGACCACTTCTCCGTCCGGAAAAACATAAATCCATGCGTGGGATGTATCTGATTTATCATATGTCAACGTTTGCAGAGCTGATTGCAGAATATTGCGCATCATATTCACATCTGAGGTTTTAAGCCCCTTTAAGGTGTTTTTCATGGTCAAAGCCGCCGCCTCTGTTTCTCCCCCGATAGACGACAGTCTGGCAGATAAATCCTGTAAAGATTTCTGCGCCAAATCCTCAATATGCGAGCGAACAATCGGTTGAGAATAATGGGATACAAAGTACAACAGGGCCATTCCGCCGAAAAATACGCACAACAAAATACCGGCGCTCAGGCGAAAAGTTAGTGACTGACGGCGAAACCATTTAAGCATTTTAACGTCTCGTTTATTCTATATCCATAATCCCGGTAAAGCCGACAATATTGAATAATTCTTTTACGGAATCTTGAACGTTTATAAGCTTCATTGTACCGTTCTGGCTGTTCATTTGTTTTTGTGCCTGCAAGAAAACACGTAAACCGGCGGAGAAAACATAATCCACCTTTTTCATATCAAAGATAACTTCTTTAACGCCGTCTAAATGCAACCCTTGTTGCAAAACCGGTGCCATATTGGTATCAATTCTGCCGGTGATTGTATAAATTACTTTATCGCCTTCTCTTTTTTCTTCCAATTCCATTTTCTGTCCTTTCTTTATTGATTTATCCTAATTATTAAAGTTGACCGCGTCTGATTTTTTCCAAACGCGCAATCCTATCTGCCGTGCTCGGATGGGTACGAAACAGGCTTGCAAGTCCGCCGGTTAAACTACCGAACGGATTAACAATAAACATATGTGCTGTTTGTGAAGTCATATGTTGCATTTGATAATTTTTTGAATACCCCTCTAATTTTGAAAGTGCTGACATCAGCCATTCCGGATGACCGGTTAATCTTGCAGCCCCTTCATCTGCCGCATATTCGCGTGTGCGTGAGATAGTCATTTGAATAATACTGGCGGCAATCGGCATCAAAAAAGCCCCGAGTACACCAAGTTTACTGCGGTTGGAACGATTGTTGTCGTTATATCCGTTACCGGCAGCTGCACTGCTGTAAGGTGCAACTCTGGCCAACATAGTGATAGCACCGGCAAAAACTGCCGCTATTGAACCGATAAGAATATCATAATGGCGCACATGGCTCATTTCGTGGGCTAAAACACCCTCCACTTCTTCCGGCGACATCAATTGCAATAATCCTTCGGTTGCCGCCACTGCTGCATGGCTCGGATTTCTTCCCGTTGCAAAAGCATTCGGAACTTGTTCCGGAATAATGTATACCTTCGGCATCGGTAGACCGGCCTTATCTGACAGTCTTTTGACAATTTGATATAATTCCGGTGCACTTTTTTCGTTTGCGGGAATAGCGTGATATTGTTTTAAAACAATTTTATCGCTGAAAAAGTAGCTGAAAAAATTCATACCGCAAGCCACCCAAAAAGCGGTTTTCATCCCCTGCTCGCCGCCGATTAAGTTACCGACATACATAAATATAAGCATTAAGCCGCACATTAATAAAACTGTTTTTGTTCGCCCCATTTTTCGTTTTTCCTTTTTGCAAACATATTTAGAATGATATAATTTTGCCTTGTGTATAAAACATTGTCAACCTGTCAATTACTTTTTTCCTATATATTTTTCTCTGAAAATTGTGCAATTTTCTATTTTGCTGTATTGACAATTTATAACCCGAGATATATTTTTCTCTTACTACTGAATAATTATTGATATTATTAACCTTAAAAAATCGTATTCTTATGTATTACCTAATCTACAAACAAGAGCTTCAAGCTTTTTGCATTACGGACACGGCAGTGCATCAATGCGAAAAGTATGGGATGAGTCCGAACATCCGTTTGTTGAAAAGTTCTTACGAGGTCATGTCATTACCGCAACCCGACAAAGATGCGCCGACTGTTGCCTTCTTGCTTGGCAGAATTAAAGGATATTACACAGCTGATTTTAATTGTGTATATGCGCTTAGTAAGACTGGTCTGAATATCCGGTTCATAACCTATGCGCAGCCGAATTATCAAATCAGTTCTTGTCAAGGATTAGTATTGTTCGGTTGGGACTATGCTCTGCCGGAAAAGTATTACGATGAAGTCAGAGAGAATATACCGGAATATCCCGGTATTCGTTCCCGGGCTTATGTTCTGTGTGTCCGAGAAGCTTTGAAACGTCATATTCCGATTTTAGGAATCGGTGCCGGTGCACAAATTGTTGCAGGAGAACTGGGAGTAAAAATATCTAGAGATATTGATAAACTTTCAAAAGGTAAAATCTGCCACAAGTCAGACAAATTGAATGCTCACTGTGTTGATATTGTGCCGGAGACTTTCTTCAGTAAGCTGATGTCGGATCAATCACAACTTTGGGTAAATTCAAATCACTCAAGTGCTGTTATAATTCCGCCTAAAAAAATTGCCGAGAAAATCGGGCTGAATTTTTACGCATTTGCGCCTGATGGTGTGCCTGAAGCTTGGGGTAATGAAGAAAAGAAAATATTGTGCATACAGTGGCATCCTGAAGAATATACCTTGCATAAAGATGAAAAAATGCAACGTATATTCGGTTGGTTGGCCGATACTGCGTGCGCACACTGAACTGTTTTGAACAGTTAATTGCTTTTAAACCGCAGAAGCCGGCTTGTCTTTCATGACAAACCGGCTTCGTTTTTTTATTTTAATGTTTTATCCAATTTTTCCAACATATCTATATAAGATGAAATTAAAGACAAACCGTATTCCCAAAATTCAACACTGTTCGGATTAAGCCCAAACGGTTTTAGAATCCTGTCATAATCTTCAAGAGCCGTTTTAGAAAGCATATCCAAATATTTATCGGCAAAATTCTTAACTTTTCCCGTTTCACTGACTTTATATAAAGAATTAACAAAGCAATCGGCATACGAATAAGCATATACATAAAACGGTGAAAAGAAAAAATGTCCGACCATTGACCGTATATTAGCGCTGTTTTCATCAACAATAACATAATCGCCTAAGCTTTCGCGCATTTCTTCAACCCAAATTTGGCTCAAACGTTCTTCCGATAATTCACCGTTTTTGCGTTCGTTATGAGCTCGCGTTTCAAAAAAATGAAAAGCAATCTGCCGAATGGCGGTGTTAATCATATCCCCTACTTTTGAGGCAATCAGGCACAGCTTAGCCTTATCATCTTTCAAATTGCGCAATAACGATTGGAATACAATCATCTCGCCGAACACCGAAGCCACTTCTTCCGATGTCATTCGGCTATGTTCGTTAAGTTCGCCGTTTTTGGTACGCAGCTGATGATGACAACCGTGTCCCAACTCGTGCGCCAAAGTTAATACATCATTTTGTTTGCCGGCAAAGTTGAGCATCAGGTAAGGATGCCAACTTGTAATCGGAGAACTGCAGAAAGCGCCGCTGCGCTTACCGTCGCGCGGCGGAACATCAATCCAGTTATTATCAAAGAAATCTTTGGCTATTTGATAAAGTTTCGGTGAAAATTCTTTATAGGCATTCAGAACGATTTTAACAGCTTCATCCCAGGTGTAATGCGTATCCGCACTGAACGGCAACGGCGCATTTCTGTCCCAGTAATTGATTTTTTTAACACCGAGCCATTTAGCTTTTAATTTGTAAAATCTGTGCGCCAATTCTTTGTAGTGCTTTTTAACGGTTTGCGCTAAAACTTCCACACTTTCATCGCTGACATCTTCACTCAAATTACGTGCCGAAACCGGTGTTTTGAAACCGCGTTTTTCATCTTCAACAGCCTTATCTTTAATTACCATATTATATATAAATGTAAATAAATGCCCGTTTTCTTTGTAAACACGATTAATTTCCTTACCGGCTTTAAGACGAATTTTCGCATCTTTATCCAACAATAATTTGGAAATTTCGGCATCATTATATTTCTTCCCATCCACCGTAAATTCCAAACGTGAAGACGATTCTTCATATAAACGAACCCAAGCATCCCCTGAAGTCAGTGATTTTTCCAGCAAAATTTGTTCTTCCGGTTCGCTTAATTGATATTTCTTAAATTTTCTGATACGATTTATCCAATATTTATAATAACTTATCTTTTTATCTTCAAGCCATTGATTAATTTTATTTTGCGGTAATTTATTAAATTCCAGACTGAAAAACAGAATCGGTTTATAATAATCAGTGAGTTTTTCTTCAATGTTTTGATAAAAAGCCACGGCTTTGGCATTTTTCATCTGCGTAACCATATTTAAGTAAGCAAAACCGCCAAGCCTGCCGACAATTATTGAACGCTTTTCAATATCTTTTATGGCTTTAAGAAATTCCTCCGCCGACAATTCTTTAAGACGCCCTTTATAATCTTTGGCAAACTTTAGCGCGCTTTTGCGATAGGTTTCCAAATCCTTCTTTATTTGCGGATCATCAATACTTTTATATAAATCACTCAAATTCCAAGCCGGCATACTATTTTTTTTCATTTTCTTTTCCTTGTAATAAATTTTCTGTTGTTTCGTTATCTGTTGGACTTCCCGATGTATTACCGATTAACGCTTCGTCGCTGATATCACCGCTATGCTGATTTTGTTTGTATTCTTTAGAAATATAGCGCAAATCGTCGGCAATTTTATTTAACGCTTCCGGATTATTCAAAATAACGTTATCATCCGGATTTAACTGCCGTTCTTTTGCAATCTCCAGCTCTTGTTGTTTGGCAGCAATAAACAAATCGGCTGCATCATTGTCAAATGTATCTTCGGCATTTTCGGTTCCGACATACAGTTTGTTTCCGTCTTCAATAACTTCCGGTTCAAACAGATAATTGCTCCATGGCCTTTCCTGTTTTCCCTTGCTCCACAGCACAAAGCCGTCGGCAATAACCCGAACATTACACTGCATATCCTGCCATAAATATTGAAGCGGACATTTAATTTGTCCGGGTTTGCAATCCGTAATATTATACACTAATGTTTCCGTACATGGTATAAAACCGCGTTTTTGCAAATCTTGTCGCGGTGAAATATACATAACCGCAGTCATGTAAACCACAAAAACAAAAAACAGCCCCAAAACACCATAAAATAAAACTTTCAACACTCTATCCATTAACTTGCTTTCTTACAATAAATTTCAAGTTGTGCCAGTTCTTCTAGGGTATTGGCACTGGCCACCTCTTCCGCTTTTCCTTCAATGGCGGTGCATTTTAAGTTCATTTTATGAGCGGTTTCCACGGCATCAGTCAAATAAAATTCACCGGCGGCATTATTGTTACCGATTTGTGCCAAAATATCAAATAAATATTTGCCGTTAAACGCCATCACACCGGAATTGCAGAAATTGATAGCTTTTTCGGCGTCTGACGCGTCTTTGAATTCAACAATTCGATCAAGTTCGTTATTTTTCATAACCAATCTGCCGTAACGCGCCGGATCATCCGGTTTGAATCCGAGAACAACAACGGCAAAACCTTCTTGTACCTTATCGGCAATAAGCCGAAAAGTCGGTTTGGTAATCAGCGGTGTATCACCGAAAACAACCAGAACAGTGCCGTCAAACCCTTTCAACAAATCTTTGGCACAATTAACGGCATGTCCCGTTCCAAGTTGCTTATCCTGTATGCATGTCTTATATGGTGCAACCGTCTTTGCCACTTCTTCCCCTTCAGGTGAAATAACCGTTACAATTTCATCCACAGGAACTTGCTCCAAAGTATCTATAATATGTTTAATCATCGGTTTACCGCAAACAGGCATTAAAACCTTAGGTTTGTCCGATTTCATACGCGTTCCTTTTCCTGCTCCCAAAATTATTGCTGCAATTTTTTGTTTCATAAGATAATCTCCTTATAGCTTTTTTAAATATTATCCATTAATATGATATAAAATTATACATTCGTAAACAAAAGGAACATCTTTATGCAGAAAAATTTTCTTTCAATTTGTTTCATTTTAGCAATGTTTGCCGTTCAACCTTGCTTAGCCGATGTTATCCCGATTACGGGAATGAATAATGCCGAAAGAATCGCTATGCAGAAACAAAGGCTTAAGAACAAAAATACTCTTCCGCCGGGGCTTCCCGATCCGCGAAATCAGGAAGAAGAACGCAAGTTTTTTAAGAAAAGATTTGAAGAAGTTGCCAAAACACCTATGGATGATAAAACGGATTGGTCACAACCGTCAAGCATAAGCATTGTCCAACCGCCGGAATATTATGAACAAGAAGAACAAAAGAAAAAATCTTTGTTTCAGCAAATGTATGAAAAAGCAGTGGCTGCTCTGCATCAAGATGAAAATCAAGTTGAAAATGATGAAGAGTCCGTCGCCGATTCCGATGAAGTTGAAAATGCCGATACGGCGACTCGTTTTTTTACGATAGAAAAAGAAGAAAGCAAACCACAGAATATTGCACCGCAAATTCCTGTCGTCAGTTTATCTTTACCAAGCGGCAGAACGATTTTGGCACCGGCGCGTGAACATATTCCGTATTTTTTGAGTTATATAGACATTCAGGCCAACGGATACGTTAAGGTTGAAGATACCATATCCATTGTTGCCAACGGTAAAAAATTTGCCCGCGGTCTCAGACGTGTTTTCCCTAAATATGCTCCGAACGGACATCGCACCGAATTAATTTTGGAAAGAGTTACGGTTAATAACACTCGCGTACCTTATGTAACGGAAGAAATCGGCGATAATATTGTTATTAAACCTAAATACAATCAGAAACTGGAACCGGGCGTTTATACATACAGATTTTACTACTACGTCAACAACAAGCTTTTCAGAAACGGTGAAAATATTATATTGGATTGGAATTTAACCGGACGCCCGATGAATGCTTTCGTGACTTCGGCCAATATAATCGTGACAATTCCGGACGGACACTCGTTTAATAATGCCAGTGTATATGTCGGTCGCGGCAATTCATATTCCGTATTCAGAACAAATGCTTATAAATTGGCAGGAAACGTTGTGGCTTTTTCAAACAGAACGCCGCTGTTTAACGGTGAAAATATGAACTTAGTCGTATCGGTTAATCAGAACGTATTTATCAAAGATTTTGATAAGTCTTTTTCCGATTTTTTATTGACATGGGGTAATATTTTGTATGCCGGTATCGGATTATCGGTAATTTTAATTTCTTTTCTGCTCTCATTAATAAACTTAAAAAAAGACAGCAAGAACAACAAATACTCACCTTCATATAATGGTGGCTTTATGCGCGGTCTTCTGGCCGGAAAATATGATCGGACGGCTTTTGTTGCCCAAGTTTTGGAACTGTATCGCAAAAATGCCGTTGACTTGCAAAATGACAATAACCGAATATACCTGACAAAAGGTGTACGCAAAAACAAATTAACCAAAGCCGAGGAAAAAGCCGTTAAGGCCTTTTTCCCTAAAAAGGCGGAAAAACTGGAAGCTAACAATATCAACAACAATATATTCAAAAAAGCTAAAAGAATTTTTGAAAAGGAATATAGCAAAAAAATCAGAAAATACAATATATTCCACAATATTCTCTATGTAATATTCAGTTGCGGTATGCTGATTTGCACGGAAATATTCATTGCCTTTAACAGTATAAATGTTGCACAAACATTAATTGTTTTATTGACGACATCCTTTTTATACGCCTTTTATATTTGGATTATTTTCCATAAATTTAAACATTGGTACACCACAATACCGGTAAAAATATTCTCATTATTGGCGCTTTGCATTATCTGGATTTTCTGCGGTATTTATGTCGGAAGATTAACTGGTTTCTTAATTATGATTGCCATTATCATAATTTTTGGCTTTATGCGTCTGTTTGCACGCCGCAACAGCTTTATTCAAGAAGCATCGGAAACCATCAAAAAATATAAAGAATACTTAATCGGTAATGCTGATACCATTAATATCAGTCGCGATTTCTTAAATCAACAATCCAATGTTTTTGCACTAAATATCGCAGAATATTTTCCGCAAAATGCGACTAACCGCAATTATTACAAATTGGATATTGCCGAAAAATTAAATCAGGCTTTGATCGGCATAATCTGAAATATTTTTTACTATGATTTAACTATCTTTATTATATAATGTAATATAATAAAGGAGTTTGATATGGTTTTGATTGCACCGAGTCTTTTGGCTGCCGATATGGGCAGATTATATGAACAAATCTCTATGGTTGAAAAAGCCGGCGCCGATTGGTTGCATTTTGATATTATGGATGGTCATTTTGTTCCGAATTTAAGCTACGGACCGGAGATTATTCGGCAGATGCGCCCTCAAAGCAAGCTGTTCTTTGATGTACATCTGATGGTGAAAGATCCGTTGCAATTTATTCCGATGTTTACCGATTGCGGTGCCGACTTGATCACTTTTCATTATGAAGCGGCTAATGACGTTTCGGCCGTAATTAAAGCAATAAAACAACATAATATTAAAGTCGGTATTTCTTTAAAACCACAAACATCGGAAGAAGTTTTAAAGCCTTATCTGAATGATATTGACTTGGTTTTGATTATGACGGTAGAACCCGGTTTCGGCGGACAAAGTTTCATGCATAATCAACTTCCGAAAATAGCCCGTTTAAAAGAGCTGACAGCCAATTGTTCGGTTTTAATAGAAACGGACGGCGGTATTAATGAAAAAACAGCCGCACTTTGCGTGCAAAACGGCACGGATGTTTTGGTTGCCGGCAGTGCTGTTTTTAAACATCCGAACCCGAAAATTTTAATTTCTAACTTACATAAATTGGGAGAATGATTATGACAACAATTATGATTGTGGAAGATGAACAAGCCATTTCTCTTTTGTTGAAATATAACTTGGAAAAAGCCGGTTATGACACCATTTGCATCACACACGGAAATCGCGTAATATCCGCCGTGGAAAAAAATCTTCCGGCCCTGATTTTATTGGATTGGATGTTGCCGGAAATATCCGGTTTGGAATTGTGCAAAATTATCAGAAGTAATCCGGAACTTAAAAATATCCCGATTATTATGCTGACGGCCAAAGGTCAGGAAGAAGATAAGGTCATCGGGTTATCCGCCGGTGCC
Organism: Alphaproteobacteria bacterium; assembly: GCA_017479785.1. Lineage (GTDB taxonomy): Bacteria > Pseudomonadota > Alphaproteobacteria > RF32 > CAG-239 > RUG410. The sequence continues at coordinate 6,129 of JAFVBT010000078.1, read as the reverse complement.
GATGACTATGTGACCAAACCTTTCTCAATACCGGAATTGTTGGCACGAATAAAGACAAATTTACGGCGCGTCAGCACCACCACGGCACCGGTAAAAAAAGAATACACGTTTAAAGATATTGTCTTAAATACGGTTGAAAAAAAAGTCTTTCGCGGAGATAATTACATTCAGGTCGGCCCGACGGAATTTCGTATTCTGAAATTATTAATTTCCAATCCGCGTCTTGTGTTTTCGCGTGAGGATTTATTAAAGGAAATATGGGGAAACAGCGTTTATGTAGAACCGCGCACCGTTGATGTTCATATTCGTCGTTTACGTAAAGCCCTCAATGAATACGGGGCGGATTATATACGCACCATTCGTGCCACCGGTTATTCGTTAGATGACCATGATACGGAAACAAAAGGAACGGAACTCTGATATTTTATAAACCTTGTTCATACATTGTTTTTGCTTGTTGGTAGTCAAATTTTCCGGAACCTAACAACGGTGGTTTTTTCATATAAATAACTTCTTTCGGCATCCATAATTCACTGATGTTCTGCGCACGAAAATATTTTTGCACCTCTGGCAGAGAAGCATTTTCGGCCGAAGTTATTAAAACAATTTTTTCCCCTTTTCTTTCATCGGAAACTGCAATAACTCCTTGTTTGGCATCGGGATATAATTGATCCAAAACCTGTTCAACGGCTGTTAAAGAAATCATTTCGCCGCCAATCTTGGCAAACCGTTTGGCACGTCCTAAAATATGGATAAATCCGTCGGTATCTACTTCAACAATATCACCGGTATCATACCATTCGGATGCTTCTTGCAACACGTTGGAATTGTCAGCTTTAATGTATCCCAACATTACGTTATCGCCTTTAATCTGCAAACATCCGCCGGTTTCCACACCGTCAAGCGGTTGAATTTTATACTCAATTTTCGGTAAAAACCGACCGACGGTATTTTCTTTATAAAACATCGGTGTATTAACCGAAATAACCGGAGATGTTTCAGTTGTGCCGTAACCCTCAAAAATTCGTACACCGAATTTATTCATCCATAATTCCTTGGTGCGTTCTTTTAACTTTTCTCCACCGACAATTGCAAAACGTACCGAGAAAAAGTCATAAGGATTAGCCATACGCCCATAACCGTATAAAAACGTATCCGTTCCCAAAACAGCGGTTGCCTGCACATCATAAGCCGCTTCCGGAATAATGCGATAGTGCAACGGCGACGGATAATAATAAGTTTTTACACCATATAAAAACGGCAAAATCGTTCCGACAGTCAGCCCGAATGAGTGAAACATCGGTAAAGCATTTAAGATAATATCACGCGCATTGAACGGAACAACCAAATGCAATTGTAATACATTGGCCTGTAAATTTTTATGTGAAAGCAAAACAGCCTTCGGTAATCCCTCAGAGCCTGAGGTAAAAAGCACAACTGCCGGCTCGGACGGATTGCTTGTTACAGTTTTCCTTAACCAATATTTTTTAAATCCCTTCAATTTGGTAACAAGCGAAATTTTATCGGCAAATTCTTCCAAATAAATCATTTCGCAATTTGCCCGTCGGGCACATTCTTCCAAGCGACTTAGATTTCCTTGCTCAATAAATTTATGCGCCGTAATAATTTTTTTCAGACACACTGTTTCTAAGCAGGATTCAAATTGTTTATCTCCCAAAGAAAAATTCAACATAACCGGAGTTTTTCCGATTGATTGCAACGCAAAAAAGCTGACAACACCGGCTAAGCTGTTCGGTAATAATACACCGATACGTTTTTCTTGAGTAAAAACTTTTTGAAAAGCACATCCCAATACATACGTTTTTAATAAAAACTGACCATACGTCAGTGTTTTTTTCATAACATCCAGTGCAATCGGATGGTTATTTCCGTAAATTTTTTCAGCCTTAAGCAAAGAATTAAATATCGGCACATTTTTTTCGGTTGTCTGATAAACCATATCAGCCATAATATCGCGTAATTTCAGTGACGTAATCCGACGTCGTTCGCGCATGGTCAGGTCATGTGGCAAATCCAACCGACACGGCGGTAAAACTGACAGTTTAATTTTCGGAAACATTTGGGTTTTGAGGACACTGCCCAAATAAGAAAATTTGGAATATTGAGCACCGTCTATTCTAAGCGGAATAATTTTTGCTCCCGACTTAGCAGCCACCACCCCTGCTCCTTCATATATTTTCATCAATGAACCGGTTACACTGATACGTCCCTCCGGAAAAATCATGACTGTCCGTCCTTTGTTTACCACCTCTATTAAGGAACGTATAGCTAACGGATTAGCCGGATTTAACGGGTAAAAATCCACTATTCCGCTGAACATTTTTACATACCACTTATTTCCCCAATTGCTGTCAATGGCGAATGTAATTTTGCGCGGCAGATAAGCGGCCACGAGAACACCGTCTAGCAAAGAAACGTGATTGGCTATAATTAAAACCTTTGAGCCGGCAGAACGCAAATTTTGCAATCCTTCCGTTTTAACACGGAAAAATAAGTTCAATACCGAACAAAAAACAGAACGCAACAAGGCATCCGGCAACAATTTGCAAATATAAAAAGCCACAATGGCACTTATAATTGCCACAAACAAAAACAAATCGGTAATTTTGAAACCGAAAGCCATTAAAACCGCGGCAAAAACGGATATTGCCACCATACCGAGCGAATTGATGATATTATTACCGGCAATTACCGAAGCCGTAAACTTTTGCGGTGCTTTTTTTTGCATCAAAGCATTAAGAGGTACAACATACATCCCCCCCATAAAAGCAAAAGCAAATAAACAAATAAGCATTAAAAAACCGCGCGGTAACAATAAAAACTCAGATATACTCAATGATTCGCTCGGTGCCATAAAGCCGACAGACAATAAATATACCGCAAAAGAACATACACTCAATCCGACGGCACTGATCGGCACATAGATAATTGTTATTTCCCCTTTCAAAAGCTTATTACAGAATACCGAACCGCAACCGACACCGATTGAAAAAATTACCAAAAACAAAGTCACAACTTCGGGTTTGGTATTAAAAACTTTACTGCACAACGGAAACAATTGGGTTAAAAAGAAAGCACCCAACACCCAAAACCAGGTTGCACCGATAATCGTTCTGTAAACAATAACATGAGATTTAATTAATTTCAGGTTATCTTTGATAAGTCTAAAAATATTGCAATTTATTTTCAAATCGGGTTGCAAACCTGCAGCTGACGGAATTTTCCAACTTGCAATCAACCCGATTACGGAACATATCAATAAGACGATTATGCTGACATTAATCGGCAAAATCGTTCCGAAAACCGAACCCAAAATAATTGAGACATAGGTGCTGGCTTCAATATAGGCATTGCCGGCGATTAATTCATCCGATTTTAAAAACTGCGGTAATAAAGCATATTTAATCGGTCCGAAAAAAGTTGACTGTGCACCCATGAAAAACAAAATAATTATCAACAAAGGCACGTTTTGAGTGACAAAAACCACACCTGCCCCCATCATGAATAACAGTTCAGTACACTTTAAAATGCGTGTCATATATGCACGGTTATATTTATCGGCCAATAAACCGGCCAATGCCGAAAATAAAAAATACGGCAAAATAAACACGCCGGCAATAATATTAGAATAAATTCCGACAACCTGCGATTGGGCCACCATTTTATAAGCCACAAAGGTCATCAATGTATTTTTGAATAAATTATCGTTAAATGCGCCGAAAAACTGCGTCAGCAAAAGCGGTACAAATCGCCTTCCCTTCCAAAAATCCTTATCCATACATAAGCCCCATATTAATTAAATTTCCAACTTAAACCGAACAGAGCACGATAGTCATTAGCCGCTTTTTGATGTTCCGGATTAACACGAACATCAAGTTCAGTTGACCAACATAAACTCTCAGAAACTTCCTTATCGGCATAAAGCGTAAACTTATATTCGCGGCGATTTGGCTTTAAACCTGCAGAATATTGTTTGCGATATACCGTATCCGAAGCATAGTCACGACCGCTCGGAAAATCAACATACACCTGACCTTTAACCACACGCAGCGGTGATGAAACGCGTAAGCCGAAATCTAATTCTTTGTTCCATTGATAATTGGCATCAAAAGCATAACTCTCACTTTCTATACGAGAAGTTTTTAATAAGCCGGAAGTAAATTCTTGTTTAGGCGTATATCCGCGGTAATATCCGGCAGTCAATGTTATTTTCGGTAAAGCAAACCAAGATACGGAAACCCCGGTGTTATATGTTTGTCCGCCGGATACGGCAAATGCTCCTTCACCATTCATCCCGAGCAAAGCATCCTCTTCATACAGCAATCCTGAAGACAAAGAAATTGCAAATTTATCGGAGCGATGAAGCTTAAATTCGGAATTTAAGGCCTAGGCGCGTTTTTTGAATGTGTTGTCATTAAAATCTTCATCACCGTCATATAATCCGTTACGTCCGCTGACGGCCTCTAACTTAAAGTATTTATCATTTCCCAAAGAATGCGTATGGTACGCACCGTATGCCGACGTTAAAGACACAAACGGATTTTTAAGCTCGCGACTTACCTTATCATTCGTATGATAGAGGGTATTTTCGCTGAAATAAAATCCCGTATCGTTTTTGCCGCTCTTATAAGAGGCTGACATAAAGTTAACTCGCTGTGCATTTGCATTATATGCAAAAGTAATGTTATGCTCATCGGTTTGTTTAATATTTCTAGTTTGCCCGATATGTGCAACATCATTTTTAAACTTTCTATACCCGGCATGCGTCGGTCTAATATATTGAGCCGTGGAAAGTTCAAAAGGTCTGCGATAACGGTCAAAAGCCGTGATTGTTTCCGGCAATACTTTATTAAGCGTACCGGCAAAAGAAGATGTTGCAAACAACGATGAATCATCCAAACGAATTGTTGATGAATCAACAGTATTTCCGGCAGCAGTTGTGACAATATAAGATGATGTTGACGGAGAAATATAGGTTGTAACTGCTTTTCCCAAATCCAATAAACCGGCACCATAGGTTGTATCGGTATGGTTACTGCTTGAATATCCCGAGCCGTTGGTATTTGCGGTTTCGCGTAATAATTCAATAATCTCCGATGCGGCCATATCCGGATATGCCGATTTTATAAATGCAATACTTCCCGTAACAACCGGCGCCGCCTGCGATGTACCCGCCATACCGACATATTTTCCGACCTTTCCCGGTCCATACATCAGTGTTGTTTTTTCATCTGTTTTGTTCCCTCCCGGTGCTGCAATACAGTATGATGCCGTAACACCGCATTTATTGGAAAAAGAGGATAACGAATAATTTTTGACGGTACCGTCATCATACAATTTAACATCAGCCGACACAACAACCAACATTTGCAATTTTGAATAATCAACCCCTTTGAAATTAAGAAGTTTAATACCTGCTTCAACATCAGGCTGACTGAATGAATTTTCGTTATTACCCGCAGATTTAACCACAATAACACCATCTGTAACCATTCTATTATTTGAAACCTTAACTGTGTTCTCGTTCATTATGGTTTGCATGGCGTTTAAATATCCGGTCGGCAAATATGTCAGTTTATTAGCAATATTTGACGCGTTTACATTTGAAGAGGCTCTGGTTCCAAAACTCATATTAATCGCTACAACTTTTTCGGCATTCGGATAAACATTCGTATCCGGATGCAGTAATTTATAAACAGGATAATATAAAGACGACTTAATATCCCAACGAACGGCTGCAATATCCGTATTGGAAAAAGCAACCCCCAAATTACCTTTGCTATCCCATGCCGAAGCAATTATTCCGGCAATATTTGAGCCATGCAAATAATCAGTTCCCGATAACGGTGTAATATCATATTTAACCGTATTCCAATCATAATCATCAGGATAGTTTGTTTTCCAATTGTTGTATGTTGTAGTTGAAATATTCCATAATATCTGGTCGGTATCGTTTCCGTAAAAGTCAACCAAAATCATTTGTGAAGAACTGGTATGCCACTCGCCGTCAATGTCTTTATACATCGTCCATGTTTTATCAAGTCGCCAACAATTATGGGTAACACCATTACCACATGGTCCGAAATCATAATTATAACCGATAATTTT
>JAFVBT010000077.1 GCA_017479785.1 Alphaproteobacteria bacterium | reverse complement strand
TTGGAAGAATTGGAACATGCCAAAGCCCGCGGTGCCCATATTTATGCCGAACTTGTCGGCTATGGTATGAGCGGCGATGCCCACCACATTACGGCACCATGTCCCGACGGTGACGGTGCTTATCGGGCAATGAAGATGGCGGCAGATCATGCCAAAGAGCATGGTGTTGAACTTGAAGACATCAACTATGTCAACGCACACGGAACATCTACGCCGTTGGGAGATATCGGTGAAGCGCAGGCTGTCCGCCGCTTGTTTGGAGATAAAATCGGTTCAATGTCAATGTCTTCCACCAAGTCGGCCATCGGTCACCTTCTGGGTGCCGCCGGTGCGGTTGAAGCCGTTTACACCATCAAAGCCATTAAAGAACAAACCTGTCCGCCGACTTTGAATTTAGAAGATCCGGATGATGAAGTTAAAGATTTGGATTTGGTTCCGTTAAAACCGAAAAAGAAAACCATTAAAGCTGCAATGTCAAACTCGTTTGGCTTTGGCGGCACAAACTCGTCAATTATCTTCAAAAAATATGAAAACTGATTGAGGCTCGTTATGAAAAAGCTGTTGTTTCTGTTTATTTTAGGACTTGGAACAGCAGCTTTTTTGTTTTTTTACACCGCGCAAATAATCAGCAGAAAACAGCATGTAAGCGAGCCGCTTCTCATACAAGTCAACAACGGCGCCTCCTTAAAAAGCATTGCTGAGAATTTGTATCAGGAAAAGCTTATCAGCAACAAAACGTATTTCATTTTATACATTAAAATCAATAAGATATATCCAAAGATTAAAGCCGGAGAATATCTTATTGACAAGGATGTATCTTTCAAAGATTTAGCCGATATTTTAACAAGCGGTAAAGTTTATATGCGCAAAGTCACATTTCCTGAGGGAGTTTCATCGGAACAAGCCGCGGAAATTCTGTTGAATAACGAATTTTTGGAAGATGATTTTCTTTATTTTTCTGACGGCGAAATTTTACCGGAAACCTATACATTTTCACGCGGAGACAGCCGGCAAAAAATTATTAATCAGGCAAAGCGGGCTCTTACGAAAATATTGGACGCGGCATGGAACGAACGCGATGCCGATTTACCGCTTAAAAACAAGCAAGAAATGCTGATTTTGGCATCTATCGTTGAAAAGGAAACCGGTGTGGCACATGAGCGACCGCAGGTTGCTTCCGTTTTTATTAACCGCCTGCGCAAAGGAATGCTGCTGCAAACAGATCCGACGGTTATCTATGCCGTAACGCTCGGCAAAACAGAACTGAAACGCCCGTTATCACGGCGCGATTTGGAAATTGACAGCCCGTACAACACTTATAAATATGCAGGCTTACCGCCCTCCCCGATATGCAATCCGGGAAAAGCGGCAATAATGGCCGTTGCGCATCCGGATAAAACACCTTATCTGTATTTTGTTGCTTCCGGCAACGGCGGACACAACTTTGCCCGCACCTTAGCCGAACACAACGAAAACGTTCGCAAATGGCGCCGGATTACGCAATAAAAAGTAACAAGAGAACCAAAATGGAACTTATAACGCCAACATCACCGACAAAAAATTATTCAGATAAAAAAATTGTATTTTTGGCGGGACCGATTAAAGGCGCGCCTGATTGGCAAGCTCAAGCAGTTAGCGATTTGTCGGACTTGGATATTTATGTTGCCAATCCGCGCCGCGAAAATGTGATGAACTTTAATCTTGATTTGCAAGTTGATTGGGAAAGCCGATTTTTGGCGGCGGCCGATGTGATTATGTTTTGGATTCCGCCGAAAGTTGCCGATGTTGCCGGTCGCGATTATGCACAAACTTCACGTTTTGAATTAGCCGAGTGGGTGATAAAAACGCGCTATAATCACACGCGCAAACAGTTGATAATCGGCATTGACGATGCCTTTTTCGGCAAGAGTTATATTGTCAAACGGCTACAAGCGGAAAATGTGCCGGTTTATTCAACTTATGCCGAAACGCTTAATAAAGTTCGCTCATTATTAAAAAGCGGCGGGCGGATTTTCTTTACCTCAGATACGCATTTCGGAAGTTCGCGTGCTATGATGCTTTCGCGCCGGCCGTTTAGTTCGGTTAAAGAAATGGATGCCGCATTAGTTTTGAACTGGAATAATAATGTGGCTTCAAACGATGTTGTTTATCATTTGGGTGATTTCGGCAATTTAGATGTACGTTCTTATTTGCACGGCGAAATTCATCTGATTTTAGGTAATTATGAAACCGATGCTTTGCACCAAAATCCGGCCATGCAATCAGATTTTGAAAAATGTTTTGCTTCAGTTTTGCCGCATACCATGCTGACTTTAAAAGACGGCAGTGCGACATATTTAACTCACAAACCGAGCGAATGCAAAAAGGATATGTTTAATTTATTCGGACATATCCACGGGCTTAGAAAGGTCAGTCAAAACGGCTTAAATGTCGGGGTTGATGCCAATAATTTTGCGCCACTGTCGGAAGATGATGTGTTGTTTTTCAAAAACGCAATTTTAAATTATTATGACCACGAGGTGTTTTTATAAACTAAAAAATCCGCCTGAGGTTGACAGCCTCAAGCGGATTTTCTTAAATCGGATCATTTATGGTACATAGCTGTGCTTATGCATCAATTTGCGAAATAATTAACCGTTTCAATGAAGTTCTTCACGCTCGGCTCCTTGTTGAACGAACAATCATCCGGCAAATTATGCCAATCAATGATTACACCGCAAAAATTCTCAAGCTCTCCAAACATATTTTCAAAATCTGACGGCTCCATACCAAACTCATCACGAAGATTTATCTTCAGAAACTTTTTATCCGGTGTATGCACAATACATTCACAAATTCCGGAATATTCGCTGAGAATTTCCAGCAAAATCAGACGAACTTCTTTTATACCAATTTTATCCATAAGCAATAATATTTTCAGTTATTAATAATTCAAAGTTATAATTATAAGTTTTTACAACTCACACACTAAATAAAAAACATTTCGGAGTCAATGAAAAACAGGCACAAAAAAGAGGTTGTAATTTCTTGCAACCTCCAACTGGAACATCTCTTTCCGTGAAAGATTAACGTTTTGAGAAAAGACAATAGCTTTCTATATTGTAAAATCAATATGTTATATATCATAATTTTGTTATGTGAAGAAACTGTGAATATTCTAGAATCAGTTTTTTATTGTGAATGTATCTACATCAATGTTTGCAGTTTCATTTGCATCTTTATCTACTTCACCAGTTATAACTATTGTATTTTCAGGTGTAACTTTGTTTCCATTCCAATCTTCATCATCAATTTCTATAATAATTTCTCCTGTTGCATCCTTAAACGTGTACTTTTCATCACCGAGACTATTTACAATTTTACCTTCTAAAGATACTCTCGCCTCATCATTCAAATTCAGAGCTTCTTGAACAGAAATAATTTTGGATGCATTACCTTCCGGTCCGACAAAACCGCCGGATACTTGAGCATGCGAGATACTCGCAAAAGAGCACATCACCAATAAAAACAATATTTTTTTCATGAAATTTCTCCCGATTGTTTAAAACAGATGCATTGTATATTGCTAACATTTTATTGTCCATCAAAAAGATATGCTCTTCTTATAATTTGGTATGTATACCTCCTCAACTTTGATACATTCTATTATCTTATATAATCAAAGTTATTGTAATACGAAAAATGGGTTGAAATTTCTTCCAACCCATTGAAAATAAACGATATTTTCTTTGTACCAATTAACGCTTTGAGAATTGGTAAGAACGACGAGCTTTCGCTTTACCGTATTTCTTACGTTCAACAACACGAGCATCGCGTGTTAACAAACCGGCTTGTTTCAAAACAGTTCTCAATTCCGGCTCGTATTCATTCAATGCTTTGGAAATACCATGACGAATGGCACCGGCCTGACCGGACAAGCCACCGCCTTTAACGGTACAAATTACATCAAATTCGTTTTCGCGGTTAGCAACAACAAACGGCTGATTGATTACCATTTTCAAAACCGGACGAGCAAAATATTCATCAACGGTTTTGCTGTT
>JAFVBT010000076.1 GCA_017479785.1 Alphaproteobacteria bacterium | reverse complement strand
CATAGAAAGAGCTTTAGCAATGTTTTTATATTCCTTATCGGAAACCTCGCGTTGTCCCATTTCAATACGGTGATATACAGAAAGTGTCATATCGGCATTTTCAGAAACTTCAATCAAGGTCAAACCTTTGTCCTGACGAATGTGACGCAAACCGGCACCAAGCATTTTTAAGCCGGCATTTAAGTTGATTTTGCTGCGTCTTTCTTGTTCGCGCTTCCACGCCTGAACGACTTCCTGTTGTGAATTATGCTCGTTAACGTACAAATCTTGCAAAGTGCAGTCTAACAATTCTGCAACTTGAATCAACTGCTCTTGATTTAAGCGGCGATAACCTTTTTCAATTTTAGAAACGGCAGACAAGCTGACACCGAGACGATCAGCCAATTCCTGCATCGGCATACCGCTGAGTTTTCTGTGCATTCTTATTTGATTCGGGAAAATAATTTCTTCCATTTTAAGCCTCTAATATGTTATCCAAAAACTGTTTACATAATAGACACATAAAACAAAAAATCAAGACAAAAATGCGCGATATACCAAACTTGTTTGTTTTGAAAATTTTTGCCAGAACTGTTTGATAATTACATCAGTTATGCTATTTCTTAAAATGTTCATTTAAGTCGTCGTTGTGCTTTTCAACGCGGCTATTGTAATCGTCTGCTTGCTTGCCGGTATATTTTTCTTTATCATTTAGTTTTTCTGTCGTCTTTATGGTTTGCGCAATTTCCCCGGCATTCCTTTTCGCCGCGAGGTGTTGCTTTTCCGTTTCCTCAGTTCTGCGTTTTTCTTCTTCTATTTTATTTTGTTCTTCCTCTTTCGGGTTACTCTCGCTTCTGCGAGGTTATTCCTCTTTTGCGGCAAATGTTTTAACCTTGCGGGTATTCTCCGCCGGATTATATTGGAATTCACGTATTTGATTACCTTCTTGGTCAAAACTCTTCTTAATCATGATTCCTTGAGAATCCAATGATATTACTTCTGTTTGTCCGTTTTCAAGCGGTGTGGTAAACTGCGATCCGATACCGTTTTCTTCAGTTTGTCGGCACAGATTTTCATATTCTACGGCTGAAGCCACACCCATATCAGCGGTATTTGTGTTTAACAGACGTTGCATTTGGGCAGCGGAGATATTTTCTTTTGCAATATCCTGTCCTTTAAGTTGTTCAACGTGTTGTTCATAATCGGCGTTTGTAAAGCCTGTCATGGCTTTATCACGGTCAACATTGTTGCCCCAAGTGCCGTTCTTATCAAGCGGAGATGTTGTAACGCTTCCGGCATGAACGTGACTGGCAAAACCATGTCTGGCATTATAATCGTAGTTGCCCTTGTTGTTTTGTGTAAATATTTCCGTTTTAAATTGCATACCGTTGGAAACGCTGTGCGTAATGCGGTTATGTGTTTTGCCGTTTTTATCGGTTACGGTATCAATAATCTTGGTATCAATAACCATAATATTATCCATCATTTTGGCAGTAATAATTGTCTTTTTGGCGGCATTACCTTTCTTGGCATTTTCAGTTTGTTCTATGACAAACGAACCGTCATTGCCGCGTGTTGCGCGTCGGGACGCAAAGGCTTGCGATAAACCCTGTCCGCGCGCTTGCAACACATTATTAATGATTGCCATATCTGCAGCGTCGCGGTCTGCGGCACCGTTTTGCATTTGTGCCATGGCATAAGTATTAATCGTACCGTCATTATTAATTAAGTATTTTGATGTTTCATTGTTGAAATTCGTTTTTGTTCTGGTTGTTTCTCCTTCGCTGTTATAAACGCTTGCACTTTCCATAAATCCGTCATTTACGGTGCGTATGCCGCCGTGTTTCTTGGCTTCTTTTTCTTTGCCCCTTGTGAATCTTGTTTGATATGTGGCAATTTCGCCGTCTTCGCCCATGGTAAATTTTCGTTTACCGTCGGCGGTTTGATATACAACCTTACCATTTATTAAAAAGGCATCCATGTCTTCTCGTTTGTGCGTAATACCTAAGACTCGATGCTTTGAAGAATATGCGTCAACCATAACATCGTTGCCGTTCTCATCTTTAATATTATTACCATTCTCGTCTTTAAGATTAATTTTTACCTGCTTGCCTTTAGTATCAAACTTCTTCTCAAACGCTCTTTCGGCACCGTTACTCTTATGGTCGTCGGTTTCTCTTATCCACATTCCCGAATCGTCTTTTTGAACCTTCTGGGTGATACGGCGGCCAAGAATATTAAATGAAGATTCATAGCCGACTGTATTACCTTCATCGTCGCGAATTTGGCGACTTTGTCCGCCGAAACGGTTAAGTGCGCGACCGGCTACCAGTCCGGCGCGGCCTTTAAAGCGGTTCATACTGCTGCGCCACTTGTTGCCCACGGCAGAATTTAAAGCCGAACCGGCCTTATCCGTAACTGCCATAACACCTTCTGAGCCAAGTTTTAGTACCGGTTTTGCAACAGATGTGCCGGCCGAAGCCAATGTGCCGCCGACCAATTTGCCGATACCTTTACGGCCGCCGAGGCTAGGAGAGTTTGCAAATCTTTCGGCCATTTCTTTGGCCTCATCAAAGAATGACCAGCAGAGGAAGCATATGCCGAGAACAATAATGCCGCCCATACTTGTGAGACGGAATTTTGAACCCGTTGCCGCAGCTATAATCATTCCGGAACCGCCGATATTGCCAAGACCGTAAATTGCCATTCTATCAGGATCAATAAACATTGTTTTATCTATTTCGGCATCGGAATCTTCTAAGGCACTGAGTCCCATCCAGCTTTTCATGTATGAGTTGATAATGTATAAAAGAACGGCCATAAACACAAAGTTAAACATGGCATTCATAAAGAAATTCCAGATAATTTTCAAGTATTTTTCAGTTGATTTGAAAGCAAAAGCGGCAATGGCACACGGAATCAGTCCTGCGGCAATACAAAGTTGCAGAACACAATCAATTAAGCACCACGGTGCACATAAAACAAGAATTAGACCGACAAGATAATACCCGAGACCATTAAAGAAATAACCTAAGTGCGGTATAAGACGAGCGTTGATAATTGCTAAGTCACCCGGCCAAGCTTCCTCGTGCCAGGAAACACAGAAAAGATATTTGCCTATACCCATTAAAATACCTACATTATCTTCCATATTTTTAACCGAGCAGACGAAAGCTTTACCGACTTCGGTGGAAAGACCGCCGGTAGCACTGCTGTCACCGGAACCTTTTGATGAATCATAACCTTTAATATCCTGCATATAATCGGCATCTGCCGGACATTTTGAAAACTCGGCAAGACTTTGCGCAAAACTCAGTCCCGTTTGCAAAACCGGATTTAAGGTCAAATCCATGACAGAGTGCAGGGCATTTGTTAAAATAATAACAACAACGGATACGCGGAAACCCTGGAACAAAATGCCTTTAAGCATCTCGCCGGTGGAAGTTCCGGCCGGGGTGGCAACATGTTTGAACAGATAAACAAGAATCCAAATCAAAAATCCGATACCGACAATTTTTTTGCTCGGCCCCGCCAAACCGTCCATAGCTGCTTTTGCAACGGTGCTGGCTGTGTTGAAAATTGCTTTGAACAATCCGCAGAAAAGACAATTTTCAGAGTTTAAAAAATCACTTAATTTACATTGCTT
>JAFVBT010000075.1 GCA_017479785.1 Alphaproteobacteria bacterium | reverse complement strand
TTCCGCGCTTTCATCATCACTGAAAATCTGCACATCTTCGGTAACACGTTCCGTATCAGACATTTCTTTATCCATCGGGATAACATCTGTATTTGTGTACAAATTGTCTTCTTCTGCCGTTATAGCCATTTTGTTAACTTCTCCGAGTTTTTCATAGCCCATATGGACAGTAATCTCCCGGTTCGGGTCTTCGGTATTATTTGCCGGCGTAACTTCGGCATTCTCTGCAACATTTGCAACCTCAGATTCTGTTGCGCAAACCGGTGCAATATTTAAAAACAACAACAAACTCAGAATGAAGACAATTTTATGCATTGTATTTCCTTAAAAACTGATAGATTTCGGAGTTCTCGGGAACGGAATCGTATCTCTGATATTGGCAATACCGGTGACAAGCATCATCATGCGCTCAAATCCCAAACCGAAACCGGCGTGCGGCACAGTGCCGTATTTGCGCGAATCAAGATACCATGCATAAGTTTTTTCATCCATTCCCAATTCTTTAATTCTTTTCAACAGAACATCATAACGCTCTTCACGTTGTGAACCGCCAATCAGTTCGCCGATTCTCGGAACCAAAACATCCATCGCTGCCACGGTTTTGCCGTCGTCATTGAGGCGCATATAAAAGGCTTTGATTTCTTTAGGATAATCGCGCACGATTACCGGACGCTTAAAGTGTTCTTCAGCCAAAAAGCGTTCATGTTCGGTTTGTAAATCTATTCCGTATTCCGGTTCATATTCAAATTTACGACCGGATTTTTTCATAATTTCAATTGCTTCGGTATAGGTAATGCGTGCAAAACCGTTATTAACAATATTACTTAAGGTATCTTTTAATGTCGGATCAATAAAGCGCTCAAACAAATCCAAATCTTCGCTGCAGTTTTCCATAATATCTTTTACGCAATAGCGAACCATATCTTCGGCCAAATCCATATCGTCGTTTAAGTCGGCAAATGCAATTTCCGGCTCAATCATCCAAAATTCGGCGGCATGGCGCTGCGTGTTGGAATTTTCGGCACGGAATGTCGGACCGAAGGTATAAATATCACCCAAAGCGCAGGCATACATTTCTCCGTTAAGTTGTCCCGAAACCGTTAAATGGGCTTCTTTACCAAAGAAATCTTTACCATAATCAACTTCGCCGTTCGGTAATTTCGGCGGATTCTTCATATCCAAAGTCGTAACCCGAAACATTTCACCGGCACCTTCACAGTCTGAGCCGGTAATCAGCGGCGTGTGCACATAAACAAATCCGCGGTTTTGGAAAAACTGATGAATGGCATACGACAAGCGCGAACGCACACGGAAAGCCGCACCATATTTATTGGTACGCGGCCTTAAATGCGCGATTGTCCGCAAAAACTCATCACTCATTCCTTTCTTTTGCAAAGGATAATCTTCAGGTGCCATACCGTAAATTTCAATTTTTTCGGCCTTAACTTCATACTTTTGCTTACCGCCGGCCGATTCAATCAGTGCACCGGTTACGGCAACCGAAGAACCGGTTGTCAGTTTTTTGACATCATCATAATTATTGAGGGAATTATTGGCGATGATTTGAATATTTTTTAAGCAAGAGCCGTCGTTGACTTCAATAAATGAAAAATCCTTGGAATCTCTTTTTGTTTTAACCCAACCTTTAACCAAGACTTCGTCAATAGTGCTTTCGGAAGCCAATAAATCTTTAATTTTCGTTCTTTTTAACATATTTCCCTCTGTTATGATGTTTTTAAATCTTATGCACTATATATCACTTAACTTTAATTGTCCAGTCTTGACAATCATTTTTATATGGATAATTATATAAGCAGTTTAACCTAGGAGAATCAAAATGAAAAAATGCACATATTTTATTATTCCGGCTATATTGCTGGCGGCAGCTTGTGCACCGCGTATCGGTAGCAACGATTACAGCTATTCCGGTGTCAGACAGGCAAGCAACGCTTTTCCGTGCACGGTTGTATCGGTTCGTGCCGTTAATGTCAGCAGTGATGATAATTCTGCCGGAACATTACTCGGCGGTGTCGCCGGCGGTGTTGCAGGTTCAACTATTGGTCATGGCCACAGTTCACACACTCTGGGTGCAATCGGCGGTGCCGCTGCCGGTATGTTAATCGGCAATTTGGCGCAAGATGCCATGATGAAACAGAGTGGTTATGAGTATATTGTCAGAACCGATAACGGTCAAACATTCAGCGTGACGCAGGGTACGGATACATTGTTGTCTGCCGGCCAGAGATGTATGTTCATCAATGGTGCGGAATCCAGAGTCGTTCCGTATTATTGATAAAATGCAACAATTAAAAAAAGGATATGTTGTGAAACATATCCTTTTTTTGTGTGCCGCGGATTGAAAGATTAGTGCATAATCAATTCATAGCGGCGTTTTGGAAATTTGATGCTTTTAACAGTACTACCGTCTTCAGCAAAATTAACCACTATTTGTAGGCGTTTTGAACCGTCCGGATTTGGATTGTCCGCATCTAAATAAATGTGTAACCGCTCCGCTTTGGCTTTGCCGTTAAACACCGTTTCTACCTCTATTTCCTGTGAAAGGTGATTGATTGTGTTGATGAGCTTACCGCTGCCATCTCTGAATGCTTCCATAATGATAACATTTAAAAGTTAATAATTAAAGTTGATTGACAACAAATTACAATGTTTGCCACCGGCTGTCAAGACACAAAAAAACACCCCGAAAACGCATAAGCTCGGGGTGTTTCTCATCAAAGAAAAATTATTCCTGATTATAAGCTTTAGCCTGCTTTTTAGCTTCTTCAGCCGTTCTGGCAACATTAACCAGAATGGTTTGAGAAACTTCCGGATGCAAGTTCAATTTAATTTGGTACATACCCAAATCTTTAATCGGTTTTTCCATATAAATGTAACGACGAGCAACATCATAGCCGGCATCTTTAATGGCGGCGGCAATGTCGCGAATGGTTACGGAACCGTATAATTGACCTGTTTCGGCAGCTTGACGAATCAAAACGGTGTTAAAGCCGTTTAAGGATTCGGCCAACTTGGAAGCTGTTTCAAACAATTCCTTATTGTGGGCTTCCAAAGCGGCTTTTTGCGCTTCAAAATAAGCCATATTGGCTTCGGTTGCGCGCAAAGCTTTTTTCTGAGGCAATAAATAGTTGCGGGCATAACCGGTTTTAACGGTTACTTTATCACCCATTTTGCCTAATTTTTCAACGTGTTCAAGTAAAATAACTTCCATCACACCCTCCTACAGAGCAACATACGGCAACAGAGCAATATAGC
>JAFVBT010000074.1 GCA_017479785.1 Alphaproteobacteria bacterium | reverse complement strand
TGTTTTTGTTCTTCCGGCTATCCAATTGAGCTACGGGTACATAATATATAATTTTTTTTGTTTTTTTACATAATTTTACTTGACTTGTCAACTAAATGAATGTATTAACAAGCAACAATATTGTTAAATTTTACTTAAGGAATTGAAAAATGTCTAAAAAATGTGATATCACAGGCACCGGTGTTATGAGCGGTAATTTGGTTAGCCATGCTAACAACAAAACGCGTCGCCGTTTTATGCCTAACTTACAAGTTGTATCTTTGTTCAGTGAAGCTCTGAATAAAGTGTTTAAATTGCGTGTTTGCTCCAAAACGTTGCGTTCTATTGAACACAACGGCGGTTTGGACAGCTATCTGACTTCTACTTCCAATACGAAGTTGACTGAAGAAGCTAAGAAAATTAAAAAATCAATTGCCGCAAAGCAAGCATAATTTATTGTAGAATAAAATAAAAACGTCGGGTTGATCACCGGCGTTTTTTTGTTGTTTTTTCCGAATCATTACCGAATCCGAATATAATGCCATAAAACGGCAGAATCGGTTATTTTTCGGTATCTTTATATTCCAAAAGGCTCGGCAGATTGCCTTCTTCGTCCGGTTGAACCCGCTTTGCCTTAACCGTAATCAGCTTATCTTCGCGGCAGAAGGTAAAAGTTATATCTTCGCCGTCGGTATCAATACTCACAAGAAAAGTCAGCTTATACAAGCGTTGCAATTCTGCATTTAGTGCCCGCACACGCCGCTCAATATCCTCGTATTTTTCTTTACTAATCCACATTTTAATCTTTCCAAACTTTCCGTTTATTGAAATCTTTTGGTTGAATGACTTTAACGTGCTTGCCCCAAGTATAGAGGTGCCAATCCATCTCTCTTGCGCCACCTGCACGGAATTTAACCGTCAGCGTACCATCTGGATTTTCAATCATTTCTTGAGTCGGGTGGAAAATGTATTTGGCCGCTTCTTTGGCAACTTCCTTATCAAAGCGCCATTCTACATCAAACGGCTCCTCTTGATACACCCCAAACGATTGCCGGCTGAACTCTTCGAGCGAGAACGAAGCATCGCGCACAAAATACTCGTCCAATATCTGTATATCTTGGATGTTATTCAAGTCAAAACTGCACATTTTCTTGCGTTTGGTATGCCACGCAATCAAATAATGCTTGTTGCCGTAAAGAAAACCATACGGATGCACCGTGCGCCATTCGTCTTTGGTCTTGGATTGATACTTGATTTTGATGACTTTGCAGGCAATTACGGCATGACGGAGCTTTTGCATAAACTTATCGTCAATTTTGATTTTCGGCCCCGGGCGCAAAGCATAACCCTCGGCTTCAAGCAATGCCTCGGCATCCGGCTCAATCCGGTTAAGCGCCTCGCTGCTCATAGAGGCCTTGATTTTATGCATAACCGTTTCAATCGCCGCTACATCTTCCGGCATTTTGGTTTTCATGAGTTTGATGGCATTTTGCAGCGCATTGATTTCGGTTAATGAGAAACCAACATATTGCCCGAGCGAACATGGAGGAATATACCAACGTTTCGTATTATGAGCCCCATTAATCTCTTTAATTTGCGGAAACTGCTCCTTGACCATATCTTTCATACGAATAGCGGTGCGCTTGGAAACATTGAATTTCTGCATAATATCGGCAATAGACACGCCATTTTCGGCATTTTGCATCCACAGCGACATCTCTAACAAC
>JAFVBT010000073.1 GCA_017479785.1 Alphaproteobacteria bacterium | reverse complement strand
TTAAAAAAATCATTGTTGTACCGGGAAGGATTGTAAACATTGTTATATAAGAAAGTATATATATTTGCATTTTTGGCCTGCACGCTGAGTGCCTGCGGGTTTGAGCCTCTGTATGTTGAAAAAACATCAGGCGATGACTTGTGGTATTATAACAACAAATTTGATACCGATATTGTACGCGAAATGGCGCAGATTAAAGTTGAAGGTGCCACTGACCGCATCGGTCAGTTGGTTAAAAACGAGCTGATGGACACATTAAACCCGTATGGCACACCTAAAAAAGCCAAATATTTTCTGAAATTGGAGCCTGTTAACAGCCGCATCACCGAGCAAGCGTTGCGTAATGACATTACCGCTACCCGCGAGAAAATAAAATACACGCTTGCTTATTCTTTGTGGAGCAAGGAAAGCGGCCAGCTTGTTGACGGGAAAACGTTCATTTATTTAAGTTATGACTTGCTGGATAATCCTTATTCAACCACAATGGATAAGAAAAAAGTGGAAAAAGACGGCGCTAAAATTTTAGCTAATGATGTGGCCTTAAGAATAGGTGCATATTTCCACTCGGTTAAAACCAAACGCGGTAATCCTGATGAATTTTAAGGCGGCGCAATTTGAAAGTTTTTGTACACACCCCGATTCTGCGGTAAAGTGTGTTGTGCTTTTCGGGCCGAACGAAGGTGAAATTGCAACGCTGCTTGAAAAATGCGTGAAATCAATTTGCGGCGATATCAACGACTCTTTTAACTTCGCCCAGCTTGATATGGATACAATATCTAAAGACGGCGGTGAAATTTATGCCGAATTCCATGCACAATCACTGATGGGTGGTCGGCGCGTTATTGTTGTAAAGCATGCCGATAATACTTTAGCACCTTTCTTAAAGGAAATGCTGCCTGACTCCCCAAGCGAAAATTTACTGGTTTTAACATCATCAACCATGAACACAAAATCATCTCTCATTACGTGGGCAAAAGACAGAACAGACATTATTACCGTCGGATGCTATGAAGACAGAGAAACGGATATTGCACACGATACGGCGCGAATGTTGGAAGAAAAAGGCTTGATAACCGACCCGCAAACCATGCAGTTTTTATGCGCCAGACTTTCGCCTGACCGCAAAGTCAATCAGGGCGAAATTGATAAACTTGCCATGTATATGGATAAAAATAACATTGTTACCACAGAAGATGTTAAGGCTGTTATCAGCGATGTTGCCGGTGCAAATTTTGAAGATTTGTGCTATTACACGGCAGACGGCGAAGTCCGCAAAGCCTGTAACATTTTCAATCGTCTGCTTTATGAAGGCGAAGAACCGGCAACTGTTATTCGGCAAATTTCTTACCATTTTTCAAAATTGTTAGACAGCGTTGCACAACTTGAAAGCGGCAAAACCGCAGACCAAGTTATTCAGGGCATGCATCCGCAACTGATGTTTTATCGCAAAGATTCCTATAAAAAACAGTTGCAAATATGGCACAAAGAACAACTTTTAGCGGCTTTATCGGTGCTTTATGATTGCGAGCGTGACTGTAAAACAACGGGAATGCCGGCTGATTTATGTGCAGAACACACAATTATGCGCTTAGCAGGCGGCGCGCAAAAACTGCGCATGCGGCGCTAAAAAAATTTGTTATTCATCATCAAACAATACTTTTGTATCATTAACGGACATACATAAGATAATGCCGAAACTCGCCATAATTGAAAACATTACTGTTCCGCCGTATGAAATTAGCGGTAACGGTACGCCCACAACCGGAAGCAACCCCATTACCATTGCCATATTAATAAATACATATAAAAAGTAGTTTGTATTTAAGCCGATAATCGTCAGTTTGGCAAAATAATTTCGTGCCCTAAAGGCAAAAACATACCCCAAAGCAATTATCAATAAATTGGCAAACAAAACTGCCAAACCACCGAGCATTCCGAATTCTTCGGAAAACATCGTAAAAATAAAATCCGTATGTTTTTCCGGCAAAAAATTAAGATGCGTTTGCGTGCCGTGCAGAAAACCTTTACCGAAAACACCGCCGGAACCGAAAGCAATTTTGGATTGTATAATATGGTAACCGGCACCGAGCGGATCCCTTTCCGGATTCAAAAATGTCAGCACGCGATTTTGCTGATATTCGTGCAAAAAATTCCACGCAATCGGCAAAATTGCACCCCCTAATGCCCCGACAAGCGCAAATTTCCACCACTGTACGCCCACGGCAAAAAACATAATTGCCGCCGTAAACAGAACCATTAAAGCCGTTCCCAGATCAGGCTGCAACATAATTAAAGCAACCGGAAACAACGTAAAAATCGCCGGAATAACTAAACCGCGTACCGACTGTATGCCCTGCATAGTGATTGAACTGAAATAGCGCGCCAGAAACAACACTATTCCTATTTTCATTAACTCAGACGGTTGAATTTTGAATAAACCCAAATTAATCCACCGTTGTGCGCCCATACCTATGTGACCGAAAATTTCCACCGCAATAAGCATTATCAAAGATATAAAATAAAATCCGTATGCCCATTTATAATATTTTTGCACATTTGTCAGCGCCAAAACAAACATCAAAATTGCCGCCAAGATAAAGCGCATAACATGTTTTAATGCCCACGGTTCCCAGCTGCCGTTAGCTGCTGAATATAATGTTAAGGTACCGACACCCGCCAACAAAACAATCAAAAACAAATAGATAAAATTCATTCTGAAAATTTTATCTTTCCAACTCTGTTGCTGATATCCGAAAGTACCGTATTCCATTATAACCTCTACTTTATATCAAGTTTTAAAGCCGTTGCCAGAATTTTACTGGCAATCGGCGCAGCCACACCCGAGCCGGAGGATCCGTGTTCCACAATAACCGCAACGGCATAACGTGGATTATCTACCGGCGTGAAACCCATAAACCAAGCGTGGTTACGCAATTTCCACGGCAATCTTGAATCGCTGATAATTCCACTCAAACGCTCTTTCATTGAAATGCGCCGCACTTGTGTTGTACCCGTCTTACCGCTCATTCTTGCTCCATTAATATTGAATCTGGCGCGTCTTGCCGTACCGCCGAAACCGTTAACCACTTCAAACATTCCTCGTTTAACCAATTCAATATTGCGAATAGATATAGGTAAACGCTTTATTTTTTTTAGTTTTTCGGCTGTCGGTTTAACAAATGTCGGCTCAACCGCATAACCGCCGTTTACCACGCGCGCCAACATTGTTGCCAACTGTAGCGGCGTTACCAAAACATAGCCTTGTCCGATACCGGAATTTGCGGCATCGCCCGGAGCCCAATTAAGACCATATTTTGCTTTTTTCCAGCCGGCTGAAGGTATCAAGCCGCCTTTTTCATTATCCAAGCCGATATTAAGCGGTTTACCAAGCCCGAGCTTTAAGGCCATATCATGAATTTTATCAATTCCCGTGCGCAAAGACGTTTCATAAAAGAAAATATCGCAAGAATACTTTAAGGCTTCCACCACATTCAAACTTCCGTGACCGGAGTGTTTCCAACAATGGAAGCGAATATCACTGATATCCATGCCGCCCGAGCAATAAAAACGTGTTCCCTCATTAATAATTCCTGCTTCCAAAGCCGCTAATGCCACCACAACCTAAAATGTTGAGCCCGGCGAATATTGACCGGATACAGCTTTATTTACCAACGGCGTCCGTTCATTATGCAACAATTCGTTCCAGTGTTTATAGCTTATTCCGTTGGTAAAAAGATTCGGATCAAACGACGGTTTGGAAACCAAAGCCAATATTTCTCCGGTTTTGACATCTAAAACAACCGCCGCACCGCTTTCATTACCGAAAGCATCATAAGCGGCTTTTTGCAACCTTGAATCTATGGTAATTGTCATGCTTTCGCCTTGTTCACCGGCACTGCGTTCTATTTCTTTCATTACTCTGCCATATGCGTTAACCTCCAACTTAACCGTACCGCCCTGACCTTGTAATTTATAATCAAAATATTTTTCCAGTCCCGATTTACCGATTTTAAATCCCGGCACCATATACATCGGATTAATATCTTTTTGATCTTTTGAAACCGGACCGACATACCCGACAACGTGAGAATATAATTCCGCATACGGATAAATGCGGTTCAAGCCCTCATTAATTTCCACTCCCGGCAAATCCGGCGCATGCAGCAGTATTTTTGAAACTTCTTCCCAATTCAAATCACTTTTTAGTTTAATCGGAATAAACCGCCTTTTATTTTTAATATCTTTAAGAATACGTTTTTCTTCTTCCGTCGTAAGCGGAATAATTTGTTTAAATGTTTCAAGAGTCTGCTCAATATCCGATGTTTGTTCGGCAATCAGCAATGCCTGAAAATCCTGTTCGTTTTTTGCGATAATCTCACCGTTACGATCATAAATAACACCGCGCGGCGGCACCAAAAATCGGGTTGAGATTCTGTTTTCATCAGACATAACTTTGTATTTATCTGCCTCATAAACCTGCAAATAATATAATCTGCCGGCAATTGTAATAAGTGCCAACAAGTTTAATATAATCAGAGCAATAACGCGCCGTCCGAGAACTCTGATTTTTTCGTTATCAGCGCTATTCATTTATTCTCTCCTGCGGCAACAAATGATTTTGCACCCACACATTAAAACAAACAATCAGCGGATAAAACATCAGGGTTGAAAAATAATTTATCATAACTTCGCTTAACGACAGCAAACGCCCGAAATAAGCAGTCAAAATTACCCATTTTAACAAAATTTGCCCAAGTCCGACTGCCGCGAACAACGCCCAACATACATTAAAAGATGCTGATTGAAAATAGCGAGTCAGCCAGTTTGTAACCATCACCAAAAGCATCATAAACAATATGTTCAGCCCAAGCGGTGAGGAACTGTAAACATCCATCAACAGACCTACCCAAAAGGCCGAAACGTACCCGAACATATAACCTCGTTTGAGCGTCCAATAATAAACACAAATTGCCCCGACTGTCGGCCGAAAATAGTTTAACTCAAGCGAATTAATCGGCATAAAAAAAATAAACATCAGCATCAAAGTTGTTGCCAACGGAATACGGTGTAATAAAAAAAATCGGATTTTTTCATGCCAACTATCGCGCATTATTTTCGCTTTCAAAAAAATCTTTGCGAATTTCTTCTTCGTTTGAAAGACCATAGTCAACAATGCGTACATATTCAACACGACTTATGTCGGCCATTGTTTCCACATTAATCTGGCGACCGGAAATTGAACTTACAAAACCGATAGGCAGACCGGCCGGAAACATTCCGCCCACGCCGGAAGTAACAACAACATCGCCTTCCTGAATATCGGCAGTGGCACGCGTAAACAACAATGTCGGCGTCGCTGTATTGTTTCCGGTTAAAATTCCGCGGGCACGTGTACGCTCAACAACAACCGGAATTTTAGAGTTAATATCCGTTACCAAAATCACTTTGGCATAATGTCCGCTCACTTTATCAACGCGCCCGATAACACTCTCGTTGCCTAAAACAATCTGGCCTTTTTTAACCGGCTCATCACCAATATAAACAAGCAACATATGAGTAAAATTATCGCCCGATTCGGCAATGATTTTTGCACTGATAAAAGTGGCCTCCGCCGGCGGTGTATAATTCAGCAATCTGCTTAAAAGTTGATTTTCAACTTCCAACGTGCGCACTTTATTTTGCAAAATCAGCATTTGCTTATTTTCTTCACGCAACTCACGATTGTCGGCATAAATACGCCCGATATCGTAAAAATATGTATAAACCCGATGGATAATACGCGACGGAAATTCCACCACCTGCATAATCGGACCGGTTGCATCCATCACTAAATCATGCGCCGTTTCCACAACCACACCATCAACTTTAGATAGCAATATAAATAAAAAGGAAACAATAAACAAAATAACAACAAACGAGCGACGCAGTATATCTTTAAGTTCGCTGAATTTTATAAGCAGAACACCGCGCCGCCACATTTTTGTTTTCCTTATGCAATTTATTTATCTTTTGCTTAGTCCATACTGGAAAGAACTTCTTTCAATCGGCTGTATTCGTCTAAAGCCTTACCCGAACCGCGTGCCACACAAGACAACGGATCTTCGGCAATAGAAACCGGCAACCCCGTTGCTTTGCGAATAACCTGATCCAGATTAGCCAGCAAAGCTCCGCCGCCTGTTAAGATAATACCCTTATCCACAATATCAGCAGCCAATTCCGGAGCCGTATTTTCCAAAGCAATTTTGACCGCTTCTACAATATCAGCAACCGGCTCCATCAAACTTTCGGCAACCTGACGTTCTGTAATTTCAATTTCCTTCGGCACACCGTTTACCAAATCGCGACCACGAATTTCAACGCTGCGTCCCTCGCCTTCCGCCGGGGGACAAGCCGAGCCGATTTCCTTTTTAATTTTTTCGGCACTGCTTTCGCCCACCAACAAGTTTTTGTTGCGGCGAATGTAGTTCACAATGGCACTATCCATTTTATCTCCGCCGACACGAACGGAACGAGCATAAACAACACCCTTCAGAGATAAGACGGCAACTTCGGTTGTGCCGCCACCGATATCAACAACCATATTTCCGGAAGGCTCGGTAATCGGCAAACCGGCACCGATAGCCGCAGCCATCGGTTCTTCAATAAGCTGAACTTTATGCGCACCTGCCTGATAAGCCGAATCTTTAATGGCGCGTTTTTCAACTTCCGTTGCGCCGCTCGGCACGCAAATCACAATCAGCGGTGTCACAAAAGTGCGGCGATTATGAACTTTGCAAATGAAATATTTTATCATTTCTTCGGCAATTTCAAAATCGGCAATCACACCGTCTTTCAGCGGCCGAATGGCGTGAATATTACCCGGCGTACGTCCGAGCATACGTTTTGCTTCATTACCGACGGCCAAAACACGTTTACGACCTTTATATTCCTCAATTGCAACAACGGACGGTTCATTTAAAACAATACCGCGCCCGCGCACATAAACAAGCGTATTAGCCGTACCCAAATCAATAGCCATATCGGCAGAAAACATTCTCAACAGTTTTGCAAACATTTTGCATTTCTCCAAAATTTAACGATATTTTTACTTTTTTTATACCAACTCGCGCCAATGTGCAAGCAATATTTTAGATTATTCAATATAACATTACTTACGACAAAAGGCACCCTTTCGGATGCCTTTTACCCTACGGTTTCTTTAATTAGCTTTTTCCGAAAACCTCGTTAAGTTGACGATTCACACGATAAAATGTTGTGCACTTTGAGATATTTTTCAGCTCGCGCGCACCGATATATGTCATGGTAGAACGAATACCGCCCAATATCTCTTGAATCACATTTTCAATACTGCCTTTATAGGAAACTTCAACCACCTTACCTTCCGAGGCACGATAGCAAGCCATTCCGCCAAAATGTTTTTCCTGTGCCAACTGCGACGACATACCGTAAAACTGCTTATATCTTTCCGTTTTCTGCACAAAGCGCGTTTTGCCGCCCTCTTTTATCACCTCGTTAGTTTCAACAACTCTTTCTATCAAGTCACCGGCCGCTTCGTCCGTACCGGCGAACATACCGCCCAGCATCACAAAGTCGGCACCTGCCCCGAAAGCCTTTGCCACATCACCGGCACACGTGCAACCGCCGTCGGAACAAATTAATCCGTCCACACCGTGCGCCGCATCGGAACATTCCAAAATTGCCGACAACTGCGGCCTACCGACACCGGTCAATTTGCGGGTGGTACAAACCGACCCCGGTCCGATTCCGACCTTAACAATATCAGCACCGCTCAAAATTAAGTCTTGCGTCATGTCACCGGTCACCACATTTCCGACCATAATCAAAATATCCGGAAATTTTTCTCTTACTTCCTTAACAAAGTCTGTCAGCTTCGGAATGTACCCGTTGGCAATATCAATACATAGTTTATCTATTTTGAAATTTTTATCCGCCAACAATGCAAACAATTTTTCTTTATCATCTCGCAAGCCGGTGGAAATAAATGTATAAGAATTGTGCGCACTTTCCGGCTTATCATAATTCTGCGTTATATAGCGATAATTTTCTTTGTTCTGAAAATCATAATGCTTATGCAGACAGGTTATTGCTTGATATTTTTGCAAAACATCATTGATTTCAAATGTTCCGGTTGTTGCCATATTCGCTGCCATAATACCGCATGACATCAATGTTTGCGGATAATATTTGAATTTAAACTTTCTAATTACATCCGCTTCGCGACGAGAATTAAGTGTTGTTCTTTTAGGTCTGAATAAAACATCGCAAAAATCTAACTCTATGCTGTCTCTGATTTGTGTCATCGCCGTATCCTTGTCAAAATTGTTATTACTACAAAACGTATTGTAATCGTTATATTTTTTCTGTGCAAGTATTTTTTACGGCAAAAATTTAAGATTATTTTATTTTGCGACAAGCGGCATTTTCAACCAGTTCTGCACATAAATCGGCATAACCGATACCGATGTACTTTGCCTGTTCCGGCACCAAAGAAAGCGATGTCATCCCCGGATTGGTATTAATTTCCAAGAAGACGACCCCGTCCGTTTCATTATAACGGAAATCACAACGTGACAATGTGTTGCAACCGACGGCTTTATGCATAATCTCGGCATAGCGCAAGCAGGTTTGTGCCGTTTCATCCGAAATTTGCGCCGGCAAAACGTGACTGGTCACACCGTCGGTATATTTTGCATTATAATCATAAAACTCATTTTTTGCTTTCAGCTCGGTTACAACATACGCTTTTCCGTTCAGACACATGGCTGTCAGTTCACGGCCGGCTACATATTTTTCAATTAAAACGGCTGTCGTTTTATCCGGATAATTAACCTTGCGAGCATCCGCGGCATTTTTAACAATGAATACACCGACACTGGAACCGTCGCTGACCGGCTTAACAACATACGGATACGGTACCGAAGTTCCTTTTTCAAAATATTCTTGCGCCGTTTTATATTCACCATCGGCAACTCTAACTCCCAAATTCGCCGCCAACATTTTGGTTAAATGCTTATTCATGCCCAAAACGGAAGCCGCCACGCCGGAATGCGTGTACGGAATTTGCAACATATCCAAAAGACCTTGTATTTCGCCGTCTTCTCCCCAATTACCATATAACCCGTTATATACAACATCAGGTTTTTCTTCTTCCAAAACTTGTAAGAAGCGGCGAACATCGGTTAAATCGTGCTCAACAACATTGTAACCTTTGCTTTTCAGCGCGGCGGAAATATCATTTTTTGAACTGATACTGACAGCGCGCTCGGCCGAAAATCCGCCATACAACAACAAAACTTTTTTGGACATGAATTTTTTCCTTTATAATCTGAAATTTTCTGTTATTGTATGAAAAATTGTTTAATGAATGGCTAAAGTATGAAAAGGTTAATTGTTTTTTTTAGTGTGTTTTTCGGTTTGCTGAATTCGGCTCAAGCGTTGCAAATAAAACACTTTATGAAAACGTCCATCGGGGTTTTTGATGCGTGCGAGCAAACGCTGATATACGGATTTTTCAACAACAAAGATTACGATGTGAAAACAACGATGTCCACAACCGGCGTGTTTGGCACGTTATATCCGTTTTCGGCAATGTATCACGCTGTCGGCACATATAATAAAGATAAATTTCAACCGCAAGACTATTTTTCCAAAACAAAGTCATTCACCCATAAACGCACCAAAGAGTTGGTTTATGAAAACGGCATACCGCAATATCGTATCAGCACCAAAAATGAAAAAACGCGCCGCGATGCCGTTACATTAGATGAAAAATATGGACAATCGGCCGATTTGTTGTCAGTGTTCGGTATGTTAATAGAGCAGGTTAACCGCACCGGAAGTTGCGATTTTGAGCGCTATTCTTTCAACGGAAAACGCTACACTTTATCAAAAGTAAAAACTCTGGAAAAAGAAAAAATTAAAACGGATTTCTTTGCCGGAAAGGCCTTAAAGTGTCAATACTACTTGGAAAATGCCGACGGCGGCGATGCCGGCTTTATGCTTTCCAAAGATGAACCGGCCTATTTTTGGGCCTTAAAAGACAGCAAAACGGGGGCTTATTTTTTGGCGCGCATTGTGGTTGAAAATACGCCGTTCGGCAAACTTGAATCCGTAACAACCAAAATTGAGGTTATCAAATGAGAAAAGCAGAATTACTCTTGCCGGCAGGCTCGCTTGTCAAACTGAAAACCGCTGTTTTATACGGTGCCGATGCCGTATATGCCGGCACACCGGATATGAGTTTGCGCACACAGTCAAAATTTACGCTGGAAGATTTAAAAGAAGGCATAGATTTTGTGCATGAGCGCGGGAAAAAAATATATTTGACTCTCAATTTGTATATTCACAACGAAGAAGCCGAAAAACTGCCGCAATTCGTTGAAACTTTGCGCACTTTGCAACCGGACGGCGTTTTGGTTGCCGATCCGGGAGTGTTTTATTATCTGCAAGAAAATGCACCGGAATTAAAACGTTTTGTTTCCACTCAAGCCAATATATGCTCGTGGCAAACAGTTAAGTTTTGGGAATCCATGGGTGCAAGCTTGTGCGTTTTGGGGCGCGAAGTCACATTCGCTGAAATGGAAGAAATACGCCGCCGCTGTCCGGATATTTTGCTTGAATGTTTCATACACGGTGCAATGTGCATGTCTTACTCCGGTCGGTGTTTGATTTCAAACTTTATGGACGACAGAAGCGCAAACCGCGGCAAATGCGCGCACTGTTGCCGCTGGCACTATAAAATGCATTTGCGTTTAAAAGACGGTTCAACCAAAGAAATAGAAATAAATCAGGATAATGCCAAAGCTTTTGAGTTTTTGCTGGAAGAAGATTTTCGCCCCGGAGAATATTATGAAATTGTGGAAGACGAACACGGCGGATACTTATTGAATTCAAAAGATATGTGCCTTATGCCGCGCTTAAACGATATCCTTCATATCGGCATGGATTCACTTAAAGTTGAAGGACGCAACAAAACCGAATATTATGCCGGCACCGTGGCACGCGCCTATCGTCAGGCAATTGATGATTATTACAAAAACCCGAATGACTGGGATTATAAAAAATATATGGATGATTTATATGCTTTGCAAAACCGCGGTTACTGCCTTGGATTTCATGACGGCAAACTGACGAATATCAGCCAAAATTATGAATATACCCGAACTTTGGGCGAATGGTTGTTTGCCGGTTCAATCACCGAATGGCAGGGAGATGACGCCATTTTTGAGATCCGCAACTATATTAACTCCGGCGAATTTATGGAATTTCTGATTCCGGGAACAATGGAAAATCTGCGTCTGACGCTGACGGAATTTGAAGATGCGACAAGCGGAGAAATAACACCGCGTGTTTCGGCCGGCGAAGATAAAAAAATCCGCATTCGCCCGCAAGCATGGAATAAACCGATTACCGAAATCAAAAAATTACTGCCGCAATACACCATTGCCCGCAAATTACAGGGACTAAAAGGTGAAAACGCCGAAATGTATGCCCGCAAACGCACCGAGTTTGATAAGCTCATTGCCGGCTGTCCGCTTGAGGAGTAAAAGTTATGCCTAAAGTTATTGTGATTGCCGGACCGACTGCCTCGGGAAAATCAGCTTTGGCAATTGATGTGGCGCGCACATTGAACAGCGCGGTCTTAAATTGCGATTCCATGCAAATTTATAAGAATATTCCGATTATTTCCGCGGCTCCGAATTCCGAAGATAAACAACTTGCAGAACACAGGCTCTATGAAATATATGACTGCTCAAAACGAGGAAACGTCGTAGAATGGCTTGATTTATGCGTTGCGGAAATTCAAAAACTGTGGACCGAAAACAAAATACCGGTGGTCGTCGGCGGCACCGGCATGTATATTGATGCCTTGATTAACGGAGTGACACCGATTCCGGAAGTTCCGACAGACATCAGAGTGGAGGTGCAACAACGCTTAGAACACTGCGGATTGGAATTTTTATATAACTTTCTTCAGCAAAACGATGCACCAATTGCACAAAAGCTGAACCCGAACGACAAGACACGCATTGTGCGGGCCGCTGAAATTTTGCTGTTTACCGGCAAAAAAGTTTCCGAGTGGTACAAAACGCCAATGATAAAAAAATTGCCGGAAGCGGAATTTCTGGTTGTTAAAATTGTGCCGGATATCAATGTGATAGAACAACGTTGCCGCGACAGACTTGATAAAATGGTAGAACTCGGCGCAATTAAAGAGGTAGAGTATTTGGCGCAGCAAAAAATACCGGAATCTATGCCGGCCATGAAGGCACTCGGTGTGCCGGAACTAATGCGCTTCGTTAAAGGATACTGCTCTTTGCAAGATGCATTAAACGAGGCCAAATTGCACACCCGTCAATATGCCAAACGCCAACGCACTTGGCTCAGAAACAAATTGCCCGCCGATATTACATTAGAAGAAGTTTATACCGGCCAACCGGAATATTTGAATAAAATCCGGCGGGCGTTGAATTTGTTATAAAATGCCATAAACAATAAAATTGCCGCCTCGTCTTCGGCTCTTCGCAATAACAGAAAAACTCGGATAGCGAGGTAAATACGAAGGTGGATTTTGACAACGTATACAAAGTGCTACAAGAAACAGACACCAAAGGCAACCGGCACGGCTTATGAGGAAAACTCGTATAGCGAGGTAAATACGAAGGGGGATTTTGACGACGTGTACAAAACAGTACACGAGGAAAAATCCCCCAAGTAGTTACCCGCTATACGAGTTTTAATTATTTAGCCGCTTTATTTTCAATCTTCTTGCCGTTAATATCAAACTTTTCAATTGTTGCGTTTTTATTCAAGTCTTCAACAACTTCGGCAACGGCCTGTTGAGCCAAATTAGCTTTAATTTGCTCTTCAACCGCCTCAAACGGTAATGGTTCGGAATCACGAATATCTTCAACAAATATAACATGATAACCGAATTCCGTTTTTACCGGTTCCTTTGAATAAGTGTTCTTTTCCATTGCAAATGCGGCCTTGGAAAATTCCGGAACCATCATTTCTTCGGTAAAATAACCGAGTTCCGGCTGATCTTTTGAATTTTTCTTTGCCAAATCATCAAAAGAAGCTTCTTTATTATCCAATTTTGCAATAATTTCTTTTGCCAATTCTTCAGAATCTACCAAAATATGCTTTGCTTTAACTTCTTTGGCACTCTTAAAGTTGGCAACATATTCATCATAAACTTTTTTAATGTTTTCTTCCGTTACTTTTGAGCTGACCAATTGATCAAGATAAACCTGACGTGCAACTTCATCTTGCAAATTTGCCAATTGCTTTTGATATTCCGGCGTTGCTTGAATATTTGCTTTTGTAGCCGCTTGCAATGCCAACTTGCTGTTAACCATAACATCCAGAGCGCGGCTGTAAAAATCTTCAAACTTAACCGAAGAACTGATTTGCGGATTCTGTTCATAAGCTTCCTTAATTTCAGCCATTGTAATTTGCTCGCCGTTCACAATAGCGGCAACACCGTTGTTTCTTTCCGCGTAAACTTTATATGTAAAAGCACCGGCAATCAAAACAACCAAAGCGGCAGACGTCGCGAAAATATATTTCTTTTGCATTTATTACCTCCATAAAAACAATCGTCGTCATAATATATGGATAAATTTAAATTTCAATTAAAATTCAAATATTTTTTTAAGAAGTTTATAACTTTTGCGCATAGTATTGACTTTATTATTTATTCAAACTAAGTATAGTATGAATTAATTCATATTTAAGGAAGACTAATGTTAGGAAAAATTGCTCGTAAGATTTTTGGCAGTGCGAATGATCGTTTCGTAAAAAAACAATATAAGACAGTTAATCAAATTAATGCTTTGGAACCTGATTTTATTAAACTTTCAGACGAACAGCTGAAAGCAAAGACAGATGAATTCAGAGAAAGACTTAAAAACGGCGAAACTTTGGATGATATTTTACCGGAAGCCTTTGCTACCGTGCGTGAAACGGCAAAGCGCGTGATGGGACAACGCCATTACGATGTTCAGCTCATCGGCGGTATTGTACTACATAAGGGCATGATTGCCGAAATGAAAACCGGTGAAGGTAAAACTTTGGTGGCAACCTTGGCCGCTTATTTGAATGCATTGGAAGGTAAAGGTGTTCATATTGTAACCGTAAATGACTATTTGGCACAACGTGATGCCCAGTGGATGGGGCAAATTTATCGCTTTTTGGGTTTAACGGTTGATTTTATTGTTCACGGCAAAAATGACAACGAGCGACGTGCGGCTTATGCCTGTGATATTGTTTATGGCACAAATAACGAACTCGGTTTTGATTATTTGCGTGACAATATGAAATTCAGTTTATATGAAAAAGTACAGCGTGATTTTAATTTTGCCATCGTTGATGAGGTTGATTCCATTTTGATTGATGAAGCGCGCACACCGTTGATTATTTCCGGCGAAGCCGAAGATTCGTCTTCCACTTATATCACGATTGCAAAATTAATTCCGCTGTTAAAAGATACCGATTATGAAAAAGACGAAAAACAAAAAAACGTATCCCTGACCGAAAGCGGCATGGAACACATTGAACAGCTTTTGCGCGAAGCAGGTTTGATACAGAACGGTTCTCTGTACGATATCGGCAACGTAAATTTGGTTCAACATGTGAACAACGGCTTGAGAGCCCACAAAATGTTCCAACGCGACGTTGATTACATTGTCAAAGATGACAAGGTTGTAATTGTGGACGAATTTACCGGACGAATTATGGAAGGTCGCCGTTTCAGTGACGGTTTGCATCAGGCGCTGGAAGCCAAAGAGGGTGTTACGATTCAATCTGAAAATCAGACACTCGCTTCCATCACTTTCCAAAACTACTTCCGTTTGTACCCGAAATTGGCCGGCATGACCGGTACCGCGATGACCGAAGAAAATGAATTTTATGATATTTACAACTTGGTTTGCGTTGAAATTCCGACAAATAAACCGGTACGCCGTGAAGATTTACAAGATGAAATCTACCGCACGGAGAAAGAAAAATATAAGGCAATTATCAACACTATCTTAGATTGTCATCGCCGCGGCCAACCGGTTCTGGTCGGCACAACTTCGGTTGAAAAATCTGAGATTGTTGCCGAGCTGCTGCATCAGGCGGCACCGGATGTTAAGTTTGAAGTATTGAATGCCCGTCACCATGACAGAGAAGCAGCCATTGTGGCACAAGCAGGCGTTTCCGGCGCTATTACCATTGCAACAAATATGGCCGGACGCGGTACGGATATTCAACTTGGCGGCAATCCGGAAATGAAGCTCAAAGAAAAACTGACCGGTCAAGAATCGCCGGAGTTGGTGGCTTCCATGAAAGAACAAATTGAAAAAGAAGTTGCCGCCGACAAAGAAAAAGTTTTGGCAGCCGGCGGTTTATATATTGTCGGTACGGAACGCCATGAAAGTCGCCGTATTGATAATCAGTTACGCGGTCGTTCCGGCCGTCAGGGCGATCCGGGAACATCAAAATTTTTCTTGTCTATGGAAGATGATTTGATGCGTATTTTCGGCTCGGAAAAAATGTCTAACGTTCTGCACCGCCTAGGTTTGCCTGAAGGCGAGGCTTTGGTTCACCCATGGATCAGCAAGGCATTAGAGAAAGCTCAGAAAAAAGTTGAAGAACGCAACTTTGACATTCGTAAAGATTTGCTGAAATTTGATAATGTAATGAACGATCAGCGTAAAATTATTTATGCCGAACGTCGGGATATTATGGAAGAAGAAGATGTCAGTGACAGCATTAAAGAAATGCGTGATGATTATTTAGGTGCCATCATTGATGCGCACGCGCCTTACGGAACGTCAGTCAATGAATGGAATAAAGATGCTTTGAAGCAAGATTTGCAAATTGCCACCGGTTTTACACTGCCTATTGTGAATTGGTGCAACTCGCCTGATATTACCAACGAGCAGCTAAAAGAGCTTATTTTAAGCGAAGTTGACAAGCGGTTGGAAGAAAGAAATGCCAATATTCCGGCTGATGCTGTTAAGATGATTAATAAAAGCGTTCTTTTACAGATTTTGGATCAGCTTTGGAAAGAGCATATTGCCACACTGGATTTAATGCGGCGCACAATCGTTTTGCGGGCTTACGGGCAAAAAGATCCGCTGAACGAATACAAAAAGGAAGCATTTTTGATGTTCTCCAATTTGTTGAAAATGCTCAAAGAGCGTTTGGTAATCATTACATGTCACATGGAATTGCAACCGGAAACACAAAACAGAATGGCGCAGGCCATGGAAAAAGAACAGAACCGCAAAGTTGCAATTATTCGCGATGATGAAAACCCGCAAAAGCGTATTGACTCGCAAGAATTTGCCAATGTCGGACGCAATGATCCTTGCCCATGCGGCAGCGGTAAAAAATTCAAACATTGTCACGGCAGAATTGTAGGATAAATATGGAAAATAAACAACACCGCACAGCTCAAGAAGTTTTAGACCAAGAAGCGGAAGAACGCCGCATTCTTGAAGAGCGACGCAGAAAACGTCGGCAAAAAGAAATACGTAATGCCAAAATAAAAGTTATTCTGGAAGTTCTTTTTCTTACGTGTGTGGTATGCTGTTTTCTCTTTTATTACGTATATGATTGGTTTAATCTGTCTAAACGCAAACTTGACCATGATGTGCTGCTGAACGCAACAACACAGCAAGTATCTCAACTTATAGACAATGTGCGAACGGTGTACTCAACATATACGGATGAAAAAACAATTTCCATGAAAAGGCTGATAGAACTCGGTGCTGTTCCGGAATCCATTATGTATGGTAAAGAGGCCTTTAATTTATATGGCGGCGAAATAGTCATTGAACCCTCTAAACCGTTGGAAAATGTCAAAGAAGCTGTAGAATCCCCAACTTTCAAGATGGTTTATCGCGGACTGCCTCACGATGCGTGTGTTAATTTGGCTTTATTAAATTGGGGGGACAAAGTTGAAGGTCTTTTGGCTGTTGCAATCGGTTCATATGATGGCAAAAAAGATACGGCAATGGAAGAAATTGATGCGGTTTATGCCGATCCGAAACCGATTGTATTCAGAGATAAAAGAGGCCGGATGAGACGTATTGTTCCTCCGAAAAAATATCAATTAAATGTTGCTAAACCGGGAGACGACTTCATACCGACACCGTTCAGTAAAACAAATGCCGAAAACGGTTGCTCGTGCAGCAGAATGTTTTCGGACTGTTCATTTGCTTGGCGTTATACCGTATTTGCGGTTGACAATCCGCGTCGCATGATGTCGGAGGAAGAGATAATGTCCATGAAAGTAAAAGAAAAGCTGCAAAAACGCCTGAAAGAACAACAAGAACAAAAAAATGAAACAGAGCATCTTCATGAAGAAGAAATTCAAAGACAGGCAGATGAAAATATGAAGTCTCTTGATATAGAAATTGAAGATGACACCGATGAGATAATGAATAACGCACAGTAATTTTGCAGAAAATTATCCAATAAGCCCCAAATATTGCTTTTTATGTAAAAAATGCTTGAAAAATTAGTTTTTTTGTGTATAAGAAAGGCAGTTGTTTATAAGGGTGCGCTTTAAACAGCCGTATTTTAACCTCGCACAAGTCCGCCCGAAATTCACAGGGTTGGCATTTTTGAAATTAAAATTTATATGTCTGATACAGAATTTACTATGCCGGAAATGACTGAAAATTTTGCCGATTTGCTCAATGAACAATTCGGTGATAACGGCATTATCGGTACCGTTGTTAAGGGTACCATCGTTAAAATTACGCCTGATTTTGTAACTGTTGATGTCGGTTTGAAATCAGAAGGCAACATTCCGGTGCGCGAATTCGGAACAAATCCTGAATTGAAAGTCGGTGATGTTGTAGAAGTTTTGGTTGATCGTTACGAAGACAAAGACGGTAATATCGTATTGTCCCGTGAAAAAGCTCGCCGTGAAGAAGTTTGGGCTGATTTGGAAAAATCAATGAATGCCGGCGAACGTGTTAACGGTATTATTTTCGGCCGCGTTAAAGGTGGCTTTACTGTTGATTTAAATGGTGCAATTGCTTTCTTACCGGGTTCGCAAATTGATATCCGCCCGATCAGAGATATCTCTCCGTTGATGGGTATTTCTCAACCGTTCCAAATTTTAAAAATGGATAAAATCAGAGGCAACATTGTTGTTTCTCGCCGCATTGTTTTGGAAGAAACCAGAGCCGAAGCCCGTGCCGAATTAATTGACGGCATTAAAGAAGGTGCTATTCTGGACGGTGTTGTTAAAAACATTACCGATTACGGTGCATTCATTGACTTAGGCGGTGTTGACGGTTTATTGCACGTTACCGATATTTCTTGGAAACGCATCAATCATCCGGCAGAAGTTTTGACGGTTGGTCAAAACGTTAAAGTTCAAGTTATTCGCTTCAATGAAGATACGCAACGCATCAGC
>JAFVBT010000072.1 GCA_017479785.1 Alphaproteobacteria bacterium | reverse complement strand
GTATCCGGGGATTGTCTATTCAGCCGAAGGCACAGCTTTCTGCTGGGTTAAGGGCTCCTGAATGTATACCAATTTGGAAGGGCAAGAGATAGGTTTTGTTTCTGCAAACGGTGTTGCTTATAAGCGTGCAGGTAACGAATATGTGATAGACGGGCATTTGATGTCTTCTAAAATGATTGTTTCATTACCCGGAGGATTTA
Source organism: Alphaproteobacteria bacterium (assembly GCA_017479785.1). Lineage (GTDB taxonomy): Bacteria > Pseudomonadota > Alphaproteobacteria > RF32 > CAG-239 > RUG410. Next base: position 6,611 of record JAFVBT010000072.1, on the reverse strand, counting down.
TCGGCAGTATCGCTCCGACGGGTGAAGTGATTAATTTTGAAGGAAAAACAATCGGAAATATCCATGCAAACGGGTTCGCTTATGGGCAAAATAATGAAATTATCGGCAGAATTGTACAAACCGGATATGCTTTCAATTTAGCAGGCAATTATCTCGGCTACGTTTCGTATAATGGCGAAGTTTATGATAAAGGCAATTTGGTCAGTAAATATCGCGCCGATGGCAATATTGTGAATGATAAAGATGAAGTTATAGGTTTCTTTGTTAATATGTCAGCTACGGCAAATGATAACAGCGGTCATTATTTGGGGCGTGTATTGCCGTTCGGTATGGTTGTGCGCGGCGCGCAGGTTGTCGGCCGTATCGGTGCAAAGAAATTTGTATATGATGAGAATAATGTAAAAATCGGAGAAATTATTGCAACCGGACCGATTTTTGATGCTTACGGAAAATTGAAGGGGCAGAGTTTACACAACGGCACGGTTATTTCATTGCGCGGAAGCGTTATCGGTTTTATGCGCGGTCGTTATGCATATGATGGTAACGGAACGCTTTTAGGTGGTACAATTGATAATTTATTGGCATATTCCAGTAAAAATGAGCCCTTGGGGGTTGCTGATATAGATGCAGCAATAAGAAGTGGTGCCGATTCACAGAAAATTTCACCATTCGGTTATATGTTTGACAGTGACGGTAAAGTATCCGGAAACAGTATAGAAATGGCCCCCGTTTACAGTTTGGAAGGCTATATTTATTCATACTTAACACCGAACGGCGTGTTATATAAAAACGTTGCCGGTGTTCAGCTTAGTCAAGCCGGAAGCATAACAAACAGAGACGGATATATAGGTGGTTTAATTAATTCTCTTTATCATATGAATTTTTCCGGTCAGCCTTTGGGAATGCAAACACAAATAAATCTTCTCTTGGATAAAAAGGGTGAAATTGCATATAAAGAAATACCCGGAGGATATGTTATAGACAGTCCGCAGAAGGTTACAAATGCCATCGGACCGATTAAAGGTTTCAGCGGCAATAAGATGATTGCCCTGAATATGGGGGGAGACCTGTTAGGATATACCGACAGTCAGGGACGTTTATTAAATTTAGACGGGCAGGATGCCGGATATATCACAACGAATGAGTATGTAGCCGATAATGACAACGTCGTTATCGGAAAGTTGGTGCCGTTTGCATCCGTTGTTAATGATAAATGCAGTACAATCGGCGTTGTAAACGGTCGCGGAGACGTTATTAATAATCGCGATGTAATTGTCGGGCGTATTTTGCCGAACGGACAAGCCATATCCGATGTCGGCAGCTATATCGGTTATGCCTCCTTTAATAAAGGGTTGATTGATTTTGACGGCAATTATGTCGGAACACTCGGTGTCGGGAAAGGTGTGTCCGCCGATGGAAAGCCGTTGGGTTGTGTTTTACGCCAGGGAATTATTGTTGATGCCGATAAAAAAATTAAATACGGGGTTATTGAAACCGAACCTGTGATAGGGTTTAATAACGAAATTATCGGTAACATTATGGCCAATGGTACTGTTGCTGACGGCAAAAATCAAATTATCGGTTATGTTCAGCCGACGGGAAATGTGGTTTCCAAGTCTAAAAAAGCACTCGGGCAAATCATGAAATATAAAGTTGCTTTTGACTTGAATAACAAGTTTTTGGGGATGGTACAACACGACGGCCGAGTGATATCACAAAAAGGCGAAGTTGTCGGTCTGGTTAATTTTGACGGCAGCGTTCTGCAAAATGATAATTTGGCAGGTTATGCGCTGTATGATTTTTATATGTATGATGAGAATTTTGTAACCTATGGGTATCTGACAAAAGATGGTGTTGTTCTCAGCATGGTCGGTAGTAAACTCGGAAATTTGGATCGTGGTTTTGTGGTTGACAGAACGGGACACGTTGTTGCTCGCGGCAACAGAGATTACATTGTCAGGGACATTAATAACAGCGCAATCGGTGAATTGCAATTGGATGGCAATGTGACGGATACAGACGGTCAGATAATCGGCTATTTGTCTGATGCCGGTGCTGTTCGCAATTCGGAAGGGGCCGAAATTGCTCAAGCAACACCTTTCCAATATTATGTGGCTGTTTCCGAAAGCGCCGCCGGAACTCCCGCATCACAAAAAGGAACTCGTGCAGGGCAGAAAACCGGTCGGAAACAGGATTGGATAGATCGTCAAAAAGTTGATATCGTTGATGCTCCGTCTTCTGAAACTGCAGGTAAGAAAACAACACAAAACAGAGATTATAAAAAACAGGATTTGAGTAACAAAATTGTCGGTATAGCCTTGGATCCGGACGGCGATGTCATCGGTAACATATATGCGGATGACAGTGTTCGTGATGACGGGGGCAAGTTGCTCGGATACAGAACGCCTGACGGAATGATCGTAGATACGAATTATAATCCGATTGGTATTGAAGAAGTTCAAAAAGCCTCCATCAGCGAGATGTTTGTACCGGAAAATGCTTTCGGTAAAGGTAATGCCTATGGTGTTGGTTCTGAACCGACGAACCTCGGGCCTGGCGGCGGATACGGGCAGGGCGAAAGATATGACCCTATCAAACGACAGGCTTTAGGTCAGTTGCAAGCCCAAAGACGTGCAAGCGGAACAAATCTGCCTAAGCTTGTCAGTGCGACGAATATCAAGCCGTCAAGTTTTACCGGTTACGAAGATGATAATTGGCCGGGGCAACAACGCCAAATTTCAACATGGCGTGTGGATATGAGCGAAATGATTTTGGAAGATAAGCCGATTACTGCAGTTTTGGCACGGTCTGTATATGGTTCGGATTCGGGCGGCTTCAGCGATGGCATTCCGATAACCGCCATAGTTGAGAGAAACGTATATTCCGAAGAAGGCAGAAACATTATTATTCCGGCCGGCTCACGCGTAATCGGCGAACTCGGCGGTGATATGGGCGGCGGTGTCAGCGGCGGAGCCGTTAAAATGCAAATTACATGGAAGAGGTTAATTCTTCCGGATGGCTCACAGTTCAAATTTAACGGTGCGCAAACGGCAGATGCTCAAGGTCGTGCCGGCGCATTGGCATATTTGGATGAACAATTGCTGAAACGCTATACAATGCCTATGGTCGCGAGTGCTCTGGAAAGCGGATTGGCATATGTTATGGCCACCGGAAAGAATACCACCAGTTCCAATGGCACAACAACTTCGGATGCGCGAAGTCAGGCCTCGGAAGATGCACGTCAAAACTTTATAGACCAAATGAACACAATTTTTGAAGATATTATGCAACGTAAGTCGCAAATACAGTCCGTTACCTATATGCCGGCCGGTACACGCATTATTATCTTCCCGAAAGAAGATTTGTGGCTTAATAGTGAGGAACGTTCAAAAGAAAGTTCGGATAACGCAAATAGTAGATTAGATCCTGACGGGTTAGTCACTGAAAAAGAATCGTCTTCCGGTAATGGTGGTAATGTTACCTATAACGGCAATTATCAGGAAAATGTTCGTCCGGCACAGGCACCGAGCGGCAATCAACCGGTACAAAGACAAGGTACAACTCCGCCGCAATCGCAGCCACAACCGCAACAGCCGTCAGGTGCTCCGGCTTCAACCGATAGCGGTTCCGGTGGTCGCGGTAATAACAATAACGAAGTTCCGGATTTAATTTAAGGGAGAAGGGTATGAGTGATTTTTCGGTATTAGAATCAGTTTTACGACCTTTATCCTATTGGTATAATCAGGATAACCTGGAGGAGGTTGCCATTAACCGCGCCGGCCAGATATGGCTCAGAATGCGCGGCAAACGTGCCTATCCGTGGGTTATGTATAAAGATGAAAAGTTAACAAAAGAATATTTAACGGATTTGCTCTACATCATAGCAAATACCTATGAATTAGAGTTTGATCCGTTACAAGGTTCCCCGTTTGTTTATGCAACAATACCGGGGGATCACCGTTTTTCCGCAATCTGCGGACGCAATGTGATGTATGACGAGGAGGATTTAACCGGCGGTATCGCCCTGACAATCCGCTTACATGCAGATGATGTAGCATTTGGGTTCGAAGATTACGGAATGAAGCAGGGGCAAGCACTTTTAAAGCTGAATCCGCTTAAGGATATTAAGGTTCCGGACGATGCTTATGAAAGATTGCTTCTGTATATCAAGCGAGGTGAACATATTTTGGTCAGCGGTGCAACATCAACCGGTAAAACCACTTTTTTAAATAATTTACTGAAAATTTTGGATATTCATAAACGCATAATTACAGTAGAGGATACTCGGGAGTTAATTGTGCCGCATCCGAATCGTGTTCACCTCGTTATGTCTCGTACCAATCAGACAAATGATATTAACTACTCGGGCATTATTGATTTGGTGGTACGTTTTACGCCGGATGCTATTATCGGCGGCGAAATCTCAACTCAAAATGCCAGCGGTATATGGCAATTGATGGGTTCCGGTCACGATAATTGCTTTGCCACAATTCACGCTGAAAGCTCACAAGAAGCATATTTGCAATTTATAAAGCGTATTATGGCTTCAACGAACGGTGCCGTAAATGTGGAGCAAACGCTTGATGAAATGCGTCGCAAATTGCATGTTGTACAAATTCAGCGTGTCGGTAACCAGCGCGCCATAACCGAGGTAACGTAGGACACAAGCGAAAAATTCAAAAAAAAAGCACGCCGAACAGCGTGCTTATAAATTTGCGGATATATTATTAAATATCCAAATTTTGAACTTTCAGAGCGTTTTCTTGGATGAATTCCTTACGCGGTTCAACCACATCACCCATTAATGTTGAAAATGCCTCATCAGCCTCTTCCTCGCTGTCAATTTTAACTTGCAACAAAGAACGAGCTTCCGGATCAAGCGTTGTTTCCCACAGTTGTTCAGGGTTCATCTCGCCCAAACCTTTATAGCGTTGAATGGAAATACCCTTCTTGCCGGCTGCCGTGACGGCATTCATCAGGCTGACCGGACCGTCCACACGCTTTTCTCCCATGGATTTGGTCATCAGTTTCAAAGATGTTGCAAAGTTTTCGGTTAAGAAATCATGCATGTCGCATAAAACTTTGCCCTCCGGACTTTCTAAAATATTGGCGCCGATAATATGCTCTTCCTTAACGCCGCGCAGAACACGATAGAATACAATGCTGCCCTCCGTGTTGATTTCTGCTTTCCAACCGCGGTCGTATTCCGCTTCCAAAGTATCAAGCTTGGCGGCCATCTGATTAATTTTGTCCGTTAAGCGGGTTTTATCCGTTAAAATAGCCGAATCAAACAAATTACAAATTGCCATTTGTTCAATGATTTTCTCCGGCGCTTTCAAAGTTAAGGCCTTAATCATTGTATTAGCCTTTTTCGTGCTTTCAACAAAGTTGATTAAATCCTGTCCGACAAGTCTTTCACCATTTGCTGTTTGCAAATAACCTTCTTCGCATCCGCCGTGAATGAGATAGTCTTCCATTTCGCGGTCGTCCTTAATGTAAATAACAGAATTGCCGCGTTTAGCCTTATACAAAGGCGGCTGAGCAATATAGACATAGCCGCGGCGGATTAATTCCGGCATTTGGCGATAGAAGAACGTCAGCAACAGCGTTCTGATGTGCGCACCATCAACATCGGCATCGGTCATGATAATGATTTTGTGATAACGGCACTTATCGGCATCAAAGTCATCGCGCCCGATTCCGGTGCCGAATGCGGTAATCATCATGCCTATTTCAGCAGATGAGAGCATACGGTCAAAACGTGCGCGTTCCACATTTAAAATTTTACCTCTTAACGGCATAATTGCCTGATATTTTCTGTCACGTCCCTGTTTGGCCGATCCGCCGGCTGAATCACCCTCAACGATGAATACTTCGGATAAAGCCGGATCTTTTTCAGAGCAATCGGCTAATTTTCCCGGTAAAGAAGCAATGTCCAAAACACCCTTGCGGCGGGTTAACTCACGTGCTTTACGCGCAGCCTCGCGTGCCGATGCCGCTTCAACAATTTTTCCGACAATAATTTTTGCTTCGCTCGGGTGCTCATCCAACCATTCTTTCAGTTTGTCGCCGACAACGCTTTCCACAACCGGACGAACTTCGGAAGAAACGAGCTTGTCCTTTGTTTGTGACGAGAACTTCGGGTCCGGTGCTTTAACAGACAGAACGCAAGTTAAACCTTCTCGCATATCTTCACCGGTGATGATGTTTTTGTCTTTTTTAAGCAAACCGTTTTCTTGAATATAATTGTTTATTGTACGAGTCAAAGCTCCACGGAAACCGGCCAAGTGCGTGCCACCGTCTTTTTGCGGAATGTTATTGGTAAAGCACAACATAGATTCGTTATATGAATTCGTCCATTGCAGAGAAACATCTACAACAATGTCATTATTGCTGCCGTGGATGTTGATGCAATTTTCATGTAACGGTGACTTAGATTTATTCAAATGTGCTACAAATGCCTGTAAGCCGCCCTCATAATGGAAATCTATCTCGTGCGGTTCGGCACCGCGATTATCAATCAATTTCAAATATACGCCGGAGTTTAAAAATGCTTTTTCTCTGATGGCGCGTTCCAAAGTTTCAAAATTAAATTCTACTTGTGTAAAAGT